>JAGMDA010000215.1 GCA_023128935.1 Candidatus Eiseniibacteriota bacterium
GCCCGGCCGATGCACTTCGCTGGCTCCGGATCCTCTTGGATGTGACCGCTCGCATGCGAAGGTCCTCCCGCGCCAGGGTGCATCTGGAGATCGCCCTGGCGGAAATGGCTGCGTTGCCCAAGGCTGTGGACCTGGGAAGGATGCTCGAGCGGCTGCGTGAAGAAGGGGGCACAGGGCGGGGAGCATCCCACCGCGCGGTGACAGATGAAGCGGCAGGGAATCGACGACCCCGGCCGCAAGGTGGGGCTTCGCTGGCTCCGGGTGCGACTGACCCGTGGAGGAGCGCGAGCGGTTCGGATGCTGGGGGACGGATGCCGCCTGCGGTTGCTCCCGCCGTTGTGGCCGAGAGCGCCAATGGGCCGCGGGGAGCGCTTGGTGGCGCCACGGTGCTAGGCACCGCGGAGGAGACCTGCCCGGATTTCGAAGGTGGGTGGCAGCAGGTCGTGGCTCGGATTGGACGGGAGAAGGCATTTCTGGGTTCCTGTCTCCACGAGAGCTGCGTTACGGGCCTGGTTGACGGGCGTCTACAGATTGCCCTTCAGGATACCAACGGATTCAAGCGCGAACAGGTGGAGAGGCCGGCAAACAGGCGCCTGATCCTGCGTGTGATTGAGGAGGTGCTGGGTCGACCGCTGGGGATATGTATTATCGGTCGCGGCGAACCAGCGGCGAGTGGGAAGCAGCGGAAAGCTGCCAACTCGCTGGTTTCTGGTGAGCGGCGAACGCGGGCGCATGACGAGATTCGGGACGAGGGATCCCAGGAGGCTGGATCGGCCGCCGCCCCTCGGGGAACTGCCGCTCAATCCGCGGAAGCCCGGGTCAAGCGCATTGCAAGGCTGATGGATGGGGATATTGTAGGTCCGGCCCTCTAAGGGGTTTTGTGCTCTGGATGTGCGACATCAGGAGTGAGCGGCATGAAAGACATGAGCAAAATGCTGAAGCAATTACAGCAAGCGCAGTCGAGGATGATGGAGATCCAGGAGGAGCTCAACGCGAGATCGATGGAGGGTTCGGCCGGGGGTGGGATGGTGAAGGTCATTGCCAATGGTCGTCATGAGGTACTCTCGATACAAATCGAACCATCCGTCGTCGACGCCGAAGACATAGAGATGTTGGAGGACCTCGTAACTGCCGCAGTGAACGATGCAATGTCCCGCGTGGACAAAATGATCAGCAGCGAGATGCAGAAGATGAGCGGTAGTCTCGGAATGCCAGGGCTTATGTAGGATCCTGCTAATTGACCATCTCTCAGCGAGAGATGTTTCCCGCTGACAATTCACCAAGGGGGATCTGCTGGGAGGGAATCCGGCAGGGATGAGGATGTCGGGGATGCAGTACAGCTCCCGCTATCTGGAAATGCTGATCCGAGAACTCTCACGGCTTCCCGGCATTGGAGGCAAGACTGCCCAGAGACTGGCCTTCCATCTCCTGAGGGTGCCGACGGACGAGGCGCTGCGGCTGGCGCGTGCTATCGAGCAGGTCCGCACTGAGGTGGGCATATGCGAGCAGTGCGGCAACATTGCTGAGACGCAGCCCTGCTACCTGTGCGCGGACCCAAAACGGGATGCTGGCCTGCTCTGCGTAGTGGAGCAACCCAGCGATGTCGTGGTTCTTGAGCGCACAGGACAGTACCGAGGCCTCTACCATGTCCTGCGTGGTGCGCTGGCACCATCCGAAGGAGTGGGACCGGGTGAGATCCGTCTGGCTGAACTAATCGAGCGCCTCCAGCGCGGTGGGATTCGGGAGGTGATCGTGGCGACGAATCCGACTGCCCCGGGAGAGGCCACTGCCCACAGCATCCAAGAGCTGCTCAAGGAACTCCAGCCTCCCGTCCGCGTGACCCGCATCGCTCGCGGTGTGCCGGTCGGCTCCGACCTAGAACTATCTGATCAAATCACCCTGACCTGCGCATTAGAGGGGCGGAAGGAAATGTAACTACCCGCGAGTTTACACTTGACAGGTTGCGCGTGCTGGTCACTATAGGGGCTGCTTGGGTCTAAACGGCATGGGCAGGAAGGGGAGCGTGCCGACACTCAACCGCGTGGCCAGGGACGAGTCGCGGGCCCGCGGGCGGCGCTCAGGCGGCGTGAGTCTTGGCGGGCTGACCCTAAGCGTGCCGTGTTCCCGATAGAAGGTGGTTGCCCTGCTCTGTATCATGAGATCTGACAACTCGCGGTGACAGCTTCATCGGAATGACTGCATCAAGAGGAGATCTCGTCATGGTGCAGATCCGATGGGAAGGGTTCGCAGGTAACCTCGTCCAATTGCAGGAGCAGTTGGATCAGCTGCGGCAGTCTGCAGGGGGCCGTGCGGTCGTCCTGATAGACTCTGCAGGTCGACTGCTCACGCTGGTGGGTGAGACGCCCCAGTTTGATCTGACGACGTTCGTGTCCCTTATGGCGGCTGACTTCTGCGCAACCCGCGAGCTGGCAAGAATCCTTGGTGAGGACAATTTTCATACCGTGTGTCACCAAGGCGAGGAGTTCTCGCTGTACCTGACCCAGGTGACGGAGGGAACGATTCTGGCCACGGTATTCGACCGCGCAACGACGCTCGGCCTGGTGCGCTATGAGGTCCGCAGGGCGTTGCCAGCGCTCGGCGGGACCATACGGGAAGGCTACGGGGATATCGCGGCCAGCAGCGTGGACTTGGAAGATGGTTTCAGTGACGAAGTCCTGGGTCGCGTCGACAAGCTCTTTGGTTCACGGACATAGCGCGAAAAGTCGAAGCGATGGCCTTTCTCAACCGCTCAATGGCTGAGGTTCACTGCAAGATCGTCTACTACGGTCCCGGATTTGGCGGGAAAACAACCAATCTGGAGTGGATCTTCAGCCGGCTGTCCAACCGCGGAGCGGTGGACATGACCCGGATTTCAACCGGGCGCGACCGCACGCTCTATTTCGATCTTCTACCTCTGGATCTTGGCTCGATTTTCGGTTACCGCACGCGCCTGCACCTATACACCGTACCGGGCCAGCCGCGGTATAACGCCAGCCGCAGGATCATTCTTCAAGGCGTCGACGGGATTGTGTTCGTGGCCGACAGTCACCCGGAACAGCTCTTTTGGAACCGAGTGAGCTTCGAGAACCTCCGCCAGAACCTGCTGCTCACGTCCCGGACCCTCGAGTCGATTCCGCTCGTCATGCAATACAACAAGCGGGATCGCCATGACGCGGTTGCTGTGGACCAGCTAAACCGTCTGCTGAATGGGCGCGCCTGGCCGGTCTATCCCTCCATTGCCACTGAGGGACAAGGTGTGCTGGAGACCCTGAAGGCGATCGTTGGTATCGTGGTCGGTGAGTTGGCCAGGGGAAAGTGTGAGGTAGCGACCCGAGTATGATATGGCATCCTCTGGAGCGAAAGGGGTGTGTGGCATGAAGGCAAGGCACCCCGTGGAGAAGCCGATCGGCGGTTTCGATGCGAGCCTAGATACGGTCATCTCTACGTTTTTCGGAACCGGCTTTTTCCCGGTGGCTCCGGCGAGCTTCGCTTCGGCGGTGGTCGCGGTTCTGATGCTGCTGGCTGGTGGTTTGCCGATCGCCATGCGCGCAGCACTGCTGGTCCTGGTGTCGGTCGTGGGGACGTGGGCTGCAGGGCGCACGGAGACGCGCTACGGGCACGACGCCCGCTGCATCGTGATCGATGAGGTTGGCGGGATGCTCGCTGCGACGCTCCTGATTCCCTGGGATCTCAAACACCTGATAGTGGCCTTCCTTTTCTTTCGTCTATGCGATGTTCTCAAGCTCCCGCCGGCGTATCAGCTGGAGAGCCTCCCAGGGGGAGCAGGCATCATGGCGGATGACATCGCCGCAGGTTTCCAAACTCTGATCCTTCTATTTGCGGCCGGGGTTCTGCTACCCTTCTTCTAGTATGTCTCATTGGGCATCGATGCTTGGAGCACAGGTATGCACGCAGAGGCGATTGCCGTTGGCAGTGAGATCCTTGCGGGTTACACGCGGGACGCGAATTTCGAGAAGATTGCAGCAACACTCGCACGCGAGGGGATTGCGCTCTCCCAGCACACCATCGTTCCCGATGAGCGGGAGGCGCTCGGCCGGGCCCTGTCCGGTGCACTCGATCGCTCCCCGCTGGTGATCATGACCGGTGGACTCGGCGTGACCCCAGACGATGTCACCCGACGGGTGATGGCCTCGGTACTCGGACGGAAGCTGATCTACCGCGAGGGGCTCCTCAAGCGTCTGCGCGGGAAGTACGGCGAGCGCGGATTGCCGATGAGCCCCGCTGCCGAGGCCATGGCGCTGGTGCCGTCAGGGGCCCAGCCTCTTGACAATAGTGTGGGGTTGGCACCCGGGCTCATGCTCCGCACAGAGCGGAGCCTGCTCTTTGCCTTGCCGGGGGTGCCAGCGGAGATGGAACGGATGCTTCTGGAGGAGGTCGTGCCGGTTTTGCGTCGCGAGGGTCTCGCTGGGCGCTGTCTGAGTAGGACACTGCGTACGGTGGGCCTCTCAGAGACTGCGCTCGTGGAGCGGGTTCACCACCTCCTGGGGGAGGGAGTGAGCTGCGCGTTTCTCCCCTCTGCCGGGCGCGTTGATCTACGACTTCTGGTCCGGGATCGAGATCGGGAGGCTCGAGAGCTCGACGCCACAGTCGGGCGCATCTCTCGGGAACTTGGCCCCACAGTCTATGGATTCGACCAAGGGAGTCTTGAGGCCTCGGTAGTCTCGCTCCTAGGCCGTCGCGGGATTACCGTGGCTGTGGCTGAGTCCCTGTCTGGCGGGTTGATCGGGGGCGCTCTGGCGCGCGTGCCGGGCAGTTCCAAGGTCTTTCAGGGGAGCATCGTGGCTTACTGCAACCAGGCCAAACAGGAACTGCTGCAGGTCTCATCAGCCACACTCCAGTCCTGGGGGGCCGTGAGCGCCCAGACGGCAGAAGAGATGGCCGCCGGTGTTCGCCGCGCCTTGGGAGCTGATGTCGGAGTCTCGACGACCGGTATTGCAGGACCGAGCGGAGGCAGTCCTGAGAAGCCCGTGGGGTTGGTCTACTTCGGGCTCAGCGCTGCCCGCATGTGCCGAAGTCTGCGATATAACATGGGGGGAGGGCGCTGGATGACGCAGGATCGCTGCGTGACTGTGGCACTTAATATGCTACGACTACTCGTGATGGAGCGCCTGGACCTTCTGTGGGATGGTGAATCGAGAGGGGCGGGGGGCGCATGATTGAGAAGACGCGGGCCTTTCTTGCCGTCGCGTTGCCGGAATCAGCGATTCACACGGCGGAGGATGTGCTTGCTTCCCTGCGCGCGCGCCTTGAAACCGGGGAGGTGAAATGGGTGGTTCCTGAGAATCTGCACATTACGCTGCGCTTCTTTGGGGGCCTTTTGCCCGAGGAGCTGGCCCGTGCACGCGCCTTTGTTCAGGCCCTGGATGGGGGCTTCGACAGGGTGGAATCGGCCTGGCTGGGCCTGGGAGCCTTTCCTTCCGAGCGACGCGTCCAGGTGATCTGGATGGGACTTGCGGATGCGGGTGGCCGCTTCAAGGCGGTGGCACGCGAGGTCAACCAGAAGCTGATACGCCAGGGTTTCGGCCGGCCGGACAAGCCGTTCAGGACACATGTGACGCTTGGTAGAGTGCGGCGAGGACGGCGGGTTTCATGGCCTCAGATCAGTGGCCATTTGACAATCCCAGACCGGGCTTTTAGCATCTCGACCATCGCGCTCATCAAGAGCGACTTGACCCCCCAGGGTCCCGTCTACACGCCGCTTGAGACAGCTTGTGCGCGTCCATAGGACTCGCCTGTAAGGGCGGGGCTTGATGGGGAAAAGGAGAATCTCTATGGTAACTGACGTGACGAAGGCAAAGGAGAAGGCGCTAAACCTGGCCATCTCACAGATCGAGAAGCAGTTCGGCAAGGGGGCTATCCTCAAGCTCGGTGAGCAAGGGTCCAGGGTGCAGGCCGACGCGATCCCCAGCGGTTCCCTCGGCTTGGACCAGGCGTTGGGTGTGGGAGGGATTCCGAGGGGCCGGATTGTTGAGATCTATGGCCCTGAGTCTTCTGGAAAAACGACCCTCACACTGAGCATCATCGCACAGTGTCAGAAACTGGGTGGGACGGCCGTTTTTATTGATGCAGAACACGCCCTGCAGCCTTCCTATGCAAAACTGATCGGAGTCGACATCGAGAACCTGCACGTCTCTCAACCCGATACGGGTGAAGAAGCCCTCGAGATCGGCGACCAATTGGTCCGCAGCGGGGCGGTGGATCTGATTGTGGTCGATTCGGTGGCCGCGCTGGTGCCGCGGGCGGAAATTGAGGGAGAAATGGGCGATGCGCATGTCGGCCTCCAGGCTCGCCTCATGTCCCAGGCGCTTAGGAAACTCACCGGGTCAATCAGCAAGTCCATGTGCACAGTCATTTTCATCAACCAGATCCGCATGAAGATCGGTGTGATGTTCGGCAATCCCGAAACCACGAGCGGGGGCAATGCGCTCAAATTCTACGCGTCGATACGCCTGGACATTCGCAAGATCGCGTCAATCAAGGAGCGTGACATAGTAGTGGGCAACCGGACCCGCGTTCGCGTGGTCAAGAACAAGATGGCGCCGCCCTTCCGCTCGGCGGAGTTCGATATCATGTTTGATGAGGGCATCTCCCGCACCGGAGAGCTGCTCGACCGCGGTCTTGACGCTGGACTGCTGAGTCGCAGTGGAACCTGGCTGTCCTATGGCGAACAGCGTCTGGGGCAGGGACGGGAGAAGGCCCGCCGGACCCTGCGCGAAGATGCAAAGCTATTCGCCCGACTTGAGAGAGAGGTTCGCAAGGAGATGGGGCTGGTTTCGGATCCCCCGTCCGACGGCGATGGCAAGCGGGGCAAGTCAACTGGATCGCGCGCGAGCACGGGTTCTGATGAGCCCCGTACTGCCCAGGCCGCGAGAAGCGGGGCCGGCAGTGACGGGAAGGTTCAGTGATTCCGGATGTGAGTGGCGATCGATCCACAAGCCTGCGTGCGGACTTGCTCCGTTTCGTAGGGTTTCGCGAGCGGACGGTTCGGGAGCTGGTCACCTATCTGCGTCGTCGGGGACACGGAGCAAGGTTCATCGAGGTCGCAGTTGCCGAGGCACGTGAGCAGGGCTTTGTAGATGACCGGCGCTTTGCGGAAGTGTTTCTGAGGGATCGCCGGCGGCTGCGTCCAGTGAGCCGCCGAGCCGTTCTCAATGACCTCCGCGAGCACGGTGTTGAGATCGCGATCGCTCAGGAAGCACTCGATCTGTCCTGCCCACCCTGGGATGATGAGTTGATGGCGTGGGAGGCTGTCTCCCGCCGCTGGGAACGCTGGCACCCAGAGGTGAGAGCGCAAAAGGCCGCTGGTTTCCTCCAGCGGCGTGGTTTTGACAGGGCGACTGCATCTACTGTTCTGGCCCGGCTCAGCGGTGGGCGCAGCGGTATAGATACCGGTTCTGTCGAGGACCAGTGAAGGTGGCATGAAGATACTAGTCACGGGTGGATCGGGTCAGCTCGGACGAGCGCTCCGAGAGGTGTTCGAGGGGCGGCACCAAGTCATTTGGACGGATCTCGAGGATCTCGACATCCGGGACCTCGCCGGGCTACGAGCCCTTCTGGGCGAGGAGCGGCCTGAGGCCGTTCTTCACCTGGCCGCGATCACACAGGTTGATGCCTGTGAGAGGCAGCCGGAGACGGCCTTCGAGGTCAACGCCCTGGGCGCGCGCTATGTGGCACTGGCTGCCCGCGAGATTGGAGCCGAGATCCTGCTGGTTTCAACAGATTATGTGTTCGATGGGCGATCCGGGCACCCATACCAAGAGTATGACGATCCGCGTCCCTTGAACGTGTACGGGAGGTCGAAGCTGCATGCCGAGCGGGCGGTTGCATCGCTCACGGAGGCTCACACCATTGTGCGCACCTCGGGCCTCTTCGGTCCGGGCGGTGTGAACTTCGTGCAGGCCATTCTGGATGCCCACGAACGAGAGGGCCATTTGCGCGTCGTGGCTGACCAGCTCTGCCGACCGACATACACCGGCCATCTGGCGGAGGCGCTGGCCAGGATGGTCGGATCCGGGAACCATGGGATCTTCCATGTGGCCTCTGCGGGAGAAGTCAGTTGGTTCGACTTCGCCCGCGCTATTCTTGAGACGGTTGGGAAGGATCCGAGCTGCGTCGAATCTATTTCCAGCGATCAGTTGCAGAGGCCGGCACAGCGACCAGCATATAGTGTGCTCGATACCCGGGCCTATGAACTGACCTTCGGCCACGTGCTCCCACACTGGCGCGAGGGACTCGATGGAATCCTCGCGCGGCAGGGATGACAGCGGTCACAGGAGTTGTGATGCCAGCGGCGTCCCACTCACGCCATGGCGGCTGGCCGCCAATGCCCGGGCATGGGCGCACGGATGGTGACACCGATGGCATATGCGTTACTCGAACAGCTCCGCCCCCGGCAGTGGACGAAGAACCTCCTGCTGCTGGCAGGGGTGCTCTTTTCCGTAGAGTTCACGGTGACCTCGCAGGTGCTGCGTGCACTGGGGGCGGTTACCTGTTTCTGCTTACTTTCCTCGGCTGGGTATATATTCAATGATCTGAAGGATCTCAACAGCGACAGGTTTCATCCCCGCAAGCGGAATCGGCCTCTGCCCTCGGGGCGCCTGAGCCTTGCTGTTGCCCGGGTCATCTTCATCCTGTTGATGATTTTTGGCCTGGGTGGGGCCTTTCTGTTGGGCGCTGGGTTTGGGGCGGTGGCAGTTGCCTACATTGCGCTGAGCATCCTCTATACGCTGCTTCTGAAGCGGATCGTGCTGCTGGATGTGATGTGCATTGCCATCCTGTTTGTGCTCCGCGCCGTGGCGGGGGTGGAAGCGCTCCACCCCAGCCCGCAGCTCTCGCCATGGCTTTTGGTCTGCACGCTCTTCCTGGCTCTGTTCATTGCGGTGGTGAAGCGCCGCCATGAGAGGATGACGCTTTTGGAGAATGCGGAGCGGCATCGCTCGATTCTGGGCGAGTATTCCCCGGAACTCCTCGATCAGATGATTCCGGTTGTCACCGGGTCCACTATCCTGGCATATGCCCTCTACACAATCGTTCCCCTTACCGAGGAGCACGCCCCCCCCGAGAGGATGATCTACACAATCCCCTTCGTGGTCTATGGCGTCTTCCGCTATCTCTATCTTATTTATCGGAAGGGCAAGGGGGGGGCTCCGTCGGAGGTTCTGTTGACGGATGGCCCGCTCCTCGTCAACGTGGCGCTTTGGGGGGTTGTTGTCTTGCTGATTTTCAAGCTCTGGTAATCGCGTGCCTGTAAAAGAGATGCGAGGAGCAAGACAGTGGTGAGACACGAGTTCGTTTCGTATGCGAAGTTCAATCTCTATCTGGCCGTTCTCAGCAAGCGGTCTGATGGCTACCATGAGGTTGACACCGTTCTCCAGAGCATCAGTCTGGCAGATACGCTCTCTTTTGAGCCGCTGGACGACGACCATCTCGAGGTTGAGTGCGATGGCGATAACATCCCCTCCGGACCTGCCAACCTGGTCTGGCGGGCCCTTGCGCTCCTTAGGGAGCGTTGTGGTCTCTGCAAGGGAATGCGGGTTAAGCTGCACAAGCGGATTCCCGCGCGCGCCGGGCTAGGGGGCGGCAGTTCCAATGCAGCCTGCGCGCTGGCGGCAGGCAACCTTCTCTGGAAGTTGGGATTGCGGGAAGGTGAGCTGGAGCAGATGGGTGCTGAACTCGGTTCGGATGTACCTTTTTTCATCCGGGGGGGCACGCAGCGATGTACGGGCAGGGGAGAGTGGCTGGAAGCCGTAATGCCGCTTGCCGACTCTACATGGGTTGTTGTCAAGCCTGAATGGGATCTGTCAACAGGTGCTGTTTACGAGTGCATTCGATCCGTCTTGACACCGAACGAGGCCAAAGCTAGGATGTTTTTGGGGTTTCTAGCGAAGCGAGACCTGCACTCTATTGTGGAAAAAGGGTTTAGCGACCTGGAAGGGCCCGCGGGTGAGCTGCAACCCCGTGCGGCTGAACTCAAGGCCTGGATGAGCGAAGCGGGGCTAGTCGGAATCCGGCTGGCCGGTAGTGGTTCTGCATGGGTGGGTTACTGTCCAGACCCCGGGATGGCGCGGCACATTGTGTCAGCCGGACGTGAGCGGGGATGGGTTGTGCACCATGTCAGACCTACCGGAAGGGGGTGGAGCGAAGGCAGGTGACCTAGTTTGGGACGTCATAAGGAAGTGAGTCCAAGGGCTTGGATACGCAACGTGACTGTGTGGACAATGGCAAGGTCCTTGAGTGACTGCTAACCCTTCAAAGGCAAGGCGGTGAGTCCATGAAGATCACGGAAGTTCGAATCTCTGTCCGGGATGATGACAAGTTGAAGGCCTTTGTCAGTATCACCCTGGACAATTGCTTTGTCATCCGTGGGCTCAAGATTATCCAGGGCAACAAGGGCATGTTTGTGGCCATGCCGTGCCGGAAGCGGCCTGATGGTAGCTTCCAGGATTTGGCCCACCCTATCAACAATGAGACCCGGCGATGGATTGAGGATGAGATCCTCACCCGGTATCGCCAGGAGCTGGAGAACCAAACCCTGGTGACATAGGGAGCTGCCCTGGGGTTCGGCTTGCGAAACTGGGGGGTCGTCTGCGGGAAGATGCGCGGACGGCCCTCTTGCTATGTTATAGAGAGGGTGATTTGACCGCTGGCCCCCATCGGGGGAAGATTTACCATTGGATTGTGCAGCCGGGAGGCATACAATGGTGCGTTTGTGCGATGGGGCGTCGCCAAGTTGGCAAGGCACAGGGTTTTGGTCCC
>JAGMDA010000216.1 GCA_023128935.1 Candidatus Eiseniibacteriota bacterium
TCCCAGGCGTCCCAGGCGACCCTGGCGGCCCTGGCGTCCCAGGCGGCCCTGGCGTCCCTGGCGGCCCAGGCGGAATCGAAACGTTTCAACGTCCAGTTGAGATGGCGAGCAGTCAAAGCCCTATGCAAGCAATCCTCCACGACTGCCGGGCTATTTGACGGACGCGCCAGCGCCGCGCGCCACAGCATCTGCTGTCCGCACATCTCATCTGCAAGGTCGCCGAAACACTGACTCAGCGCGACAACACCAACGCGTACCTCTTCTTCACCCACCTCGCTCTCTAGCAGCCAAGTCGCCGTGCGACACTTGTCGGCACGCACAACCACACGAGTCCGGCCAGAATCGGCAAGGAATACCCGCGACGGTCTTCCTCTAGGCCACAACCCACCAATGCTCAAGGCATCATGCAATTCGAGGCACGCGTTCCACCCGGCCCCGCAATTCGCGCCGCTCCGATCTACCTTCACCCGCGGCAGTTGATAGGGCAATGAGCCATCCCAAACAGAGTCGCCGCCCTGCAACGGGGACCGCAGATCATGCGTAAAGAGCTTGTATGCCTTCACGTCTCGCCTCCCTTATCCGTCTCCACGTTGCCTTCCACGGCCCCTTGGTGAACTTCGTTTCCATACTCCCTCCTTCTCCTCTCATCCTGAAGGGATCGTACAGGCAGACGCACAAGATATCAAGGAGGAATCTCCGCATGATTCAGCGTTCAGGACGTATCCTCTTCCGGGAACAGCCGGCCGATCGCTGCACACGCTTCCTCCGACAGCCGCGCCGGCGCTGGAATGAACCTGCCGTCTCGCGTGAAGATCTCTCTCAGTATCGTCTCAATGTCGCGGATTCGCTCTTCCATGGTCTCACCTCCTCAATCAGGATTCCTATCCCTACTCCGATCAGCCCGCCCACTGACACGCATCCCGCGCCAAAGAGGGCGAACAGGAAGGGCGTCATATCTCCACCACCCGCATCTTCGTAGAGGGCTTCAGCATCAGCTTCGTCGCCGCCCACACCATTGCGTCCATATGGTCCGGAGACCACCCCATCTCCTTTCGGGTCGCCCCGCGAATCCACTGGCACATCTGATCCTCAAGCTCTGCGAAGTGCCCAACGTGGTGCCCGCGTCCCTGTTCGTAGATCGAGACGATCGGCTCGGCGCGCCGCGATTTCCCAACCGAAGCCCAGACCTTCGGGTCGATCGAGACATTCTTGTCGACGGTGCGAATTGTCTGCTCGACCATCTTCCCGCCGTGATTTTGCTCTGCGGCAATCATGTTCGCACCGTGGTTGTCATACGCCTCGACGGTAATGTGCGCCCACTGGCTCGGCGTGTAGGGACCAGACAAGTCTTCAAGCACGTACAGCTGATCCGCCTTCTTCCCGCACACCACAATCCCGGTGCAATCCTCTCCTGGATCGACGCCAACGATAATCCGATCCATCTCAGGTACCTTGGCAACGTGATCGATGATGTCGCGCGTCCAAAGCGCCCCTTCAATATCGTCGATGATCTCCCCGTGAAGCTCCTGTCGGCCGAGCGTGGTCCCCTCGTATTTCGCAATGAGACGAGCGAGGAACTTCGCCGGCAGATTCGCCGCGTTCGCGAACGTGCTCACCACGACGTTGACGCAGTCCGGATCTGCAACGAGGTCCTTGATCACCTTGGTCGGCCGCGGTGTAGTCGTAGACATCCATTGAGGGTTCGCCCCTATCCGGAGACCCATCTCAAGGTTGTCGAGGCTCTCTTCGGGATAGCGGAACTTCGCGAGCTCATCTACCCATGCCTTCGCATGAGCGGGCCCACGAAGCTGTCCAGGTTCGTCTCCCGAGTAGACGATCGCAATAACTCCATTCGGCCACACAAGACGCCGCTTCGACGGCTCGAAATCGGGCATAAACCACGGCGGCGAGCGCTTGATGATCGACGAAGGGCCAATCTCGATCATCGTATCGCGTACATCGGCCTTCGTCTGACCGACAAGGGCGATCGGTGACTCTTCATCCTGTGCCCACTGGATGACTTGCTCGGATCCGGCTCGTGTCTTCCCGGCACCACGCCCTGAGAGCATCTGCCAGATGCGCCAAGCACCTTCAGGAGGAAGCTGATCGTCCCGTGCCCTCAGAGGCCAGTGATACTCAAGCGCCTCCGCTGCCTTCGGATCCGCCTCCGCTTCCTTCAGTAGCTGCTCGATCCTCTCGTCGGTGAGTGAGCTCATCCCGCAGATCACCGATGATTGCATGCTCAATCGGGCCTCCGTCTTTGCCGGTGTGTTCAACGTGTAGTGGCTCTCCCACGCCAGCCATCTCGATCAATGACCTTGCAGCAGAGACCTTTGCAGATGCCAATGCTTCGTCGTCACTCATGACAGCGATGAGCGTATCGATTGCCTTGTCGGAGGCACCCAACAGCTTATCCCGACTCGCTATTCTCATCATCTTACGCACAGCATCGATTTCTGCCGCAACCACGTCCGAACACAGGAAGTTCGCACAGGCATTTCGTGCCGTTGACTCGGCCGCGCCAGCCCTCAACGCCGCACCCTTTGCATCTTTGAACCCATTGGCGATGTACTCTTCGACGAACCGCCTCTGCAACGTTGTCAGATCGCTGTGCTTCTCTGTCATGCTATCAGCTCCAACTGCACAGGGCGTCTTGCCCAGTAGTCCGTCCGCGCCCGTGCGATCTCAACGTACTCTGCCTCGTTCTCAATCCCGATGATCTGTTCCCAGCCAGCGAGGTGCGCGCCGATCATCTCAGATCCCGACCCGGAGAAGGGGACGAGGATGCGGCGCGGCGCGTACTCGGCAGGAGGCAACAACAGCGTAGCCAGCCAGCGGGCGAGGTCGATGGGCTTGACGGTGGGATGATGATTGCGATTGTTGACCATCAACTGATTCGGTTGTCCGCCTATGCCACTTCCCATCGTTGGATGAGCTTTCAATCCGCGCCCATCGCCGCAATCCAACCCCGCATCCCGCTCCTTCCGCGACGCCTTCGCGCAGTACAGCACCGGATCGGCTTCGTCAAGCTGGCAGTTCACGTTGAAGAAGAAGCGGGCGGCGGTGCCGGTATCGGAGAATCCCCCGCCATGCGAATCAGGCCACGCCCCGCTATAGTAACGATCTGACGATCTTACATACGGCTTTACTGGCCGACTTTCCCTCTCCCCGCTCTGCTCGCCCAGCCGCCGCGCTCCCTCGGCGTCGAGATAGAAGTTCGCAGGCCAACGGCCAGATGGCATTTCTCCGTGGCTATCCAGCAGTTCAAAACTGGTGCCCGCCCCAGGAACTCCACCACCATGTCTAGTTCGACCCTCTGAAAGCTCTGAGGCTATCCGCCCCCCATCGATGTTCAGCGCCCCGGCCCCCGTCTTCACGATGCTCTCCACTGGCTTGCCCTTGTAGGGAACCTGGAAAACGATGATCGGTTCTAGGGCTGGCTTCAGAGCCTGCCTGCCGTAGCGGTGGCCTTCCCATGTGCGGGCGAGGTCGGTTGCGGGGGCGGTGATCGCAGAGCAGTCAATCCCGCTATTGACACCATGCCCGCCAGCGTAAGAGCCACCGCGGATATCTTGTACCGGAGAGGCTGCTCTCCCGGTCTTCTTGCCAACCACTCCCCTCTCAGCCCCCGCCGCTGCATCTATCTGCGTATCAATCCGCGTCGCTTTTGGGAAGCCCGACCCGAAACTCCAGCCGAAGATGCTCGGATGTATCTGCAACCCCGCATCCTCAATCGCCACCGCCAGCCGATGCCAGCCCTTTGCGCTGCCAAACGCCATCCCGAATGCGCCGGGATGCAAATGCTCCGCCAACGCTGCCCACGTCTCAGGATGAAAGGCGATATCGTGATCCCAATCCTTACCCATGAAGCCCAGCGAGTACGGTGGGTCGCAGAGCAGCGCGTGAAACTTCGGCCCGCGATAGTGCCGACAGAAGCTCATCACGTCGCCATGCAAGATTCGCATCATCCACCCACCCTGATCTCCAGGAAGTGATACCACCGCGGTTGCTTTCCCGGCACCCACATGCGCGCGTCATTCTCTTCGGGCTTTGCCCACTCCGGAGGGCCATGCGGCGGCTCGATCGCCAACAGGCCGAACCACTGCGCAGGCCACATCGCCCACCCTATCGCCTGACACTGCCTCACGTGAATCATTTCGTGGTGTCTCAGGTACGCTTCTCTCTCCGTTCCGCGCCACCGCTCCTCGATGACGATGGTATTCCCGATCGCGAATGCCGAGCCGGGGATACAGTTCGCCTCGTCCCACACGAGGAACACGGGGTCGAGGTAGATCGAGACCACTGCCGGCGTTACCTGTACCGACACAGCGAGCTCGACGATCTCAATCCCGCCGAACCACAGGGCGACGAGTATTGAGGCGATGGCGATGATTCCGTTGAGCATCACGCCCTCCTCGTCGGATGAAAGTGGTTCCGGATTCGCGGGGGTCGCCGCTTCATCGCCCCGCCACAACGCTCACATCTGAGCGACTTCAACCACTCTTTGAGGAATGCTCTCTGCTGGCCAGTCAGGGCAGCATCGTTCCGAAGGTACTCGATACCGCACTCTTCGCAGACGTAGCGTCGTTTCATCGATCCGCCCTCGGCCATCGTATCTTCCCCGCCTGGACAAGAGAGTGCGTCGTGAAGGTGCAAGGGACGCCATTCTTGCAACTCAGACAGGCCCAGTGGCTCAATCCGCCCTCGTCTCCGTTGGTGATCCCGTTGACGAACTCCCGCGCAAGCGCTGAATGATCCTTGAAGATCCCGATCAAGCCTGCGAGGACCTGAGCATCCAGGCCGGATTCTCGTTCGATCACTTGGCAGGCTTGAGAGATGTCCATGTCAGACACGATCCTCGAAGCTCACCGCCTCGCCCGTTCGCTTGTCGACCAACTTGCCCGTCTTGCGCTCATATCTGAGCGTTTCGAGCTTCGCAATCCGATACAGCCTCTCGCCGGCCTTACGCGCTTCGTCGATCAGCTCCTTCGGTGCCTGTCGCGTTCTCACGATTCGATTCCCTTTTGTGATCAAGTTACCGACGAACAGATACCACCGCACGCTGGCTTCCCTCAACCCCGCCTCGATCAGCTTCTCTCGAATTCCCGAGTAGCTTTCATCCACTGCCTGCCCGAGCCAGTCCTGTTGATTCTCCCGTACTGACTTGCGAATCAAGTCTACCTTGTCTGCCGTGACGCCGCTAGGCCAGGTGAGACCGTTCTCAAAGACCCACCTGTACGCGCTTACCGCTTCCACCGCACGCCCTACCGACACACCTCGACTGGATAGGTATTCCGGGAAGGTCTGGTCTTCCT
>JAGMDA010000217.1 GCA_023128935.1 Candidatus Eiseniibacteriota bacterium
CCTCCCAGCCGCCTTCCACATCGCAGTAGCTGACGACGACCGCTGTCGTATCCGCATGAAGATGGATCGCAGGATCGAGAGGAGCCGTATTGCCCCAGATGATGCCATTGAGGATCTGCGGGCACTCATCGCCCCCTTGATTCAGGACGTAGACCCCTCCGCCGGCAGTCTCTGCCGTGTTGTCAGCGATCGTGTTGTTCTCGTATATCGAGCACTCATAGCGAATGTAGAGCCCCCCGCCGACAGCGCTCGTCCAGTTGCCCACCACAATATTGTTGCTCACCATTCTCTGGCTCAAGGCATTGCAGTTCCACAATGTGATACCACCGCCTCCCCATCCATCTGCAGCATTGTCCTTGATGATGTTGTTCTCAATCGCCGGGGTCGACCACGCGCCAACATAGATGCCGCCCCCTGAATAGAAAGCGATGTTGCCACTAATCAGATTGTTGCGGATAGTGGCAACACCATCATCCATGGCTGCGATTCCGCCCCCCGAATCCGCTTGGTTATTGCGTATAACACAGTGCTCAATGAGCGCGTAGGCGTCCACGCATGCCACACCGGCACCCAAGCCGTTCCAATTTTCATTGTGGGACATGTTGTGTTGCAGGAGGCAGTGACGGATCGTGACCAGAGAACAAGCCTGGCAGTAGACACCACCGCCGCGAACGTCTGGGTAGCTTTCAGCGGAGCGGGCATGCTCGATGCGACAGTATTCGAGCAGTGTCCCGTCGGCGGCTTCCACCAGGCGGATCCCGCGCCACTCCATGGCGGCTTGGGGTTCATCCCAGGTAAAGATAATCGAATCGAGTTCGGTGCCCTCCGCCTGGAGATTACCGTTCACAAGAAACCGGTATGGCCCGCGGAATCGCACCTCCACACCGGATTGGATTGTCAACGTGCTGTCAGCGAGCAGCAGAAGATCTCCCTCAACCCAGTACGGGCTGCCGGGAAGATCCCAGAGACCGTTGACCTCGCCACTGACAACCGTTCCCGACCAGGCGCACGGGGCAGCCAGCAGGCTGCCAAGGAGCGCAAACCCCATTAGTGCCGCCCATGTCGTCCCAGAGCACAGTCCCGTGGTGCCGCAGCAACTGTGAGATGATTTCACCTCATGCCTCCTTCCAGATGCATCTGCGACCGGGTTTGTTCCCGTGGATTGACACTTGACCCTCAAGGAGGAGGGCATAGAGATCCTCGCCAGGGCCTTCGCTGCCAGACAGTTCATGCCTCCACCTGCGGCAACCGTCTGGCTGGCGGGATAATCGCACACAGGGCACGGGAGGTCACTCACCCTGTTTTGCCCGTCCGCATGCAGAGTTTCCGAGTCGCGGATGGCCGTCCATGCGGCATCGTGCGCCCGACAGTGTTGTGTTCCCGGCTATCCATCGAACCGTAGCAGAGACCCAGCCTCTGGTCATGGCAGTGCAATCTAGCCCTGGCTCGGCAGAAGCGTGGCTGCTAGAATCCTCTGAGTTCCGCCTCAGCTACCACCTGTCCCCAGTTCGCACGTGCTGGAGCTGAGTTCCCGCAGCGCTTGCGCGGCGCCCGTACAGCGCTATGATAGATTGCTGGGCGGGGGTTTTGCGAAGTGGAGATATGCGCATGGACAGAGACCTCATAAGCACGCGCCTGGAGATTGATATTGAGACGCTGAGGACCTTCTGCGCCAAGTGGAAGATTGTCGAACTCGCGCTCTTCGGATCCGTCCTGGCCGAGGACTTCCGTCCCGACAGTGACATTGATGCCCTGGTAACATTTGGTGCCGGAGCGCACGGTACCCTCTGGGACTTCATCCACATGCGGGAGGAGTTCGAGCAGTTGGTTGGCCGGCGGGTCGATCTGATCGAACGTGCGGTCCTGAAGCAGAGCCGTAATTACATCCGACGATCGGCGATTCTCGGATCAGCAAAGGTGATCTATGCAGCGTGATATCGCCCATCTACTAGACATGCTTGACTCGGCACAACTGATCCGCAACTACGTTGCAGACAGGAGCCGGGAGGAGTTCCTGAGTCAAGTCGGCTTCCAGGATCAGGTCATTCGGCGTTTCGAGATCATCGGGGAAGCAGCCCGGCGGGTATCGGAGCAGATGCGCAAAGAGCTGCCTACAGTTCCCTGGCACGAGATGATTGGTCTGCGCAACATCCTCATCCACGACTACGGGGAGGTGAATCTAGAGCAGCTCTGGGACATCATCCAGATCGATCTCCCCAGCCTGATTCGAACGATCGAACCCCTGATCCCTCCCCCTTCTGAATCTCCTTATTGAAGACCCAGGAGTGGGATCTCTTGGATTGGGCATCTGGAGGAGAAAGATACCCATCCACGGTGGACCTATCCGCAGGCGCCATGGGAAACTCCCGCCACCAGTTCGTTCCGGCCGACCATGTGTGGACGTCCAGGGAGTGACAGGAATGCTCCGCGGCTGCGGATCGAGGGATTCCTGTGGGACTGTTACCCGGACCTTGATGCCGTGATCCAACCGCTGGACTATGGACCACGGTTTGGAAGCGGACCGCGCAATTATTGAAACATCGCAGATACGTCTGCGCCCGATCCTGCTGACACTGTCACGACGATCGGCGGCTTGTTTCTGCTGTGGCTGGGAGGCAGTCCGATGTGGGAACCGATGGCCATTGCCATCATGTTCGGCTTGCTCTTCTCGACCGTCTTGACCCTGGGTGTGGTGCCGGTTCTGTATTCCCTGCTGTTCCGGGTGAAATTCAAAGGGTTCAAGTATGAGGGCTGAGGGGCCAGGTGGGCTTCCTGGACCAATCCCGCTTGGCGCGGAGTTCTCACCAAGCTCCGCCGAGGCCG
>JAGMDA010000218.1 GCA_023128935.1 Candidatus Eiseniibacteriota bacterium
GCCTCCTCAATCACCTCCAGCAGCCGCGCTGGTGACTCCTCGTGGTGGGGAGCGATAGCCTCCACGATACGCTCCTCGCCGAATTCATCGTCGTCCTCGTTCATCGCCTCGCTGACGCCGTCGGTGAAGGCCACCAGCAGATCGCCGGGGACCATCGCCACCGACTGCTCCGCGAACTCCAGGCCGGGAAAGACGCCGAGGATGGGCCCCACCGGATTCAACTCGCTGTGGCTGCCGTCCGCGCGGACGAGTCGCGGCGGGTTGTGGCCGGCGTTGACGAAGGTCAAGCTGTGTCTGGCCGGGTCGAAGACCGCAGCGAAGAAGGTGATGAACTGTTCAATGGGCGTGTTGGCGTGGATGATGTCATTGATGCCGCCCACCATCTCGCCCAGAGGCACCCCCACCCGCACCATGCTGCGGATAGAGGCCTGCAGGTTGGCCATGATCATGGCCGCGCCCGCGCCCTTACCGGAAACGTCACCCACTGCCATCAGGGTGCGGCCACCGGGCAGGGCGAGCACGTCGTAGTAGTCGCCAGCCACCTCCAAGCTGGCCTGGAAGCAGGCGGCCAGCTCGAGCCCAGGCGTCTCAGGCAGACTGCGCGGGAGGAAGCCCTCCTGCACCTTGCGGGCCATGTCGAGCTGCTCCTCCAGGCGCCGCTTGTCGAGGGTCTCCTCCAGCAGGCTGAGGTTCTCGCACTCCAGGGCCACCTGGGAACTCAGCGTGCTCAGCTCCTCGAGACCCGCCACGCTGAGTCCCTCCCAATCCTCGTCACAGACCAGGAAGAGCAGGCCCATGATACGGGTATGCCAAGCCAAGGGCAGGATCACGCCGACCCGCCGGGCTGTGAGCCACTCCCGCTCCTCCTCGCTGAGGACGATCTGTTCACCAGCTAGCAGCTCATCCACTAGCAGCGGCTTGCGCCGGGAGCGCAGGTTGCCCAAGAGCTGGCCCCGTTCGGCGAAGGGCAGCGCCTCGCCGCCGGGCAGGCAGAAACGCGCGCCCTGCTCATCCCACATGGCCGGCACCACCGCGCCTATGCCCAGTCCCTCGCGCAGGCTCTGTTCCAGCCGCTTGAAAAGACTGCTGCGATCGGCCATGGAGGCTGTCGACGCGTGGAACTCCCCCAGGATCTGGCGCAGCCGCCGTCGCTCGGGGTAGATGCGGCCCTCGAAGGCGTTCTGCGCGCGACGGTGCAAGGGGGAGAAGCCCAGGGCCAGCACCAGGGCCACCGCCAGTGTCGGTGGCCGGCCCGAGACATTCAGGCTGCCCAGGAGCAGTTCGCTTGCGAAGTAAAGCAGGGCGAAGAAGGCCACTAGGAGCACGCCTGTTACCAGGACATGGCGGGTGCCCCGGTGCAGGCGTCCCTCCACCTCCAACAGGCGGTAGCGCCCGAAGGCAAAGGCGAAGCTGATGGGCGAGAGCAGCAGGGCCAGGAAACTGATCAGGATCATGGCCATCACAACAATGTGAGGGAGCTGCGCCGCGAAACCGGGGATCGCAAACAGCACGGTCAGTATGAACAGCATGCCCAGACCGAGCCCACTGCCCCAGGTGACTAAGGAGAGCTGACGCTTGACCAGGGGTTGCCGGGCTTTGTGCGAGCGAAAACCCAGGACGAAGAAGCCCCCGAAGATCTGCAGGGAGACGGCGATGATAAATACCATTCCGGGCCCGAACTCACTGCCCAGCAGATTGTCTGCGATAATGAGGGCCTGGGGTGTATAGAGGAGCAAATGCACCAGCAGGGTCCGGCGCTTCACCCAGCCCAAGACCGTGGGGAAGTAGAGTTGAAGGTTGAGCCAGAAGGCTCCGAGGCTGAGACCCAAGATGGTCAGGGTGCTCTCGATGATGGCATGGCCAGGAATTGTGAAAGCGGGGTAGTGTTTGAAGCCCAGGTCTACCCCGGTCAGCATTATAGAGATCATGGAGAAGCTAAAGAGCGCCAGGGCCCGCACGCCGGCCAGATCACGGCGCTTGGCCAGGGCCCAGAGGCCCACGGCCAGGAAGCCGATGGCGATCAGGAAGCGCGTGATCTGCATGGCCAGGACAAAGGCAATGTCGCGTGTCTCTCGCTCCCGGTACTGGATGACGGCCTGGCGCAGCTCGCCCCCCTGTTTGATAGTCAGATGGATCTGCTCGCCGGGGCTATGGATGCCGGCGCGGAGGCCGCCAAGGCTGAGGCTGTCGCCATCGGCAGACACGATGGCCACCAGCGTATCACCGGGGGCAGGGATTACGGGGCCCAGGAAGTTGTCCGGATCGACCTTTTCGAAGACCCAGGGACCATCCTCATCGGAGTCCTGGATCCCCAGGCTCGCTTGCCCGGAGGGGATCCATCGCGCCAGCTTGCTGGCATCCTGCATGGTAAAGGCCAGCATATAGAGCAGAATCAACACACCCACGGCGGTGATCAGACCGCCAAAGATTCTCCCTTTCATGGTCCTCAGTGTGTGTGGGGACGGGCATACTTGTCAACTCAAGCAGATCTCGATCCCATGAGCGTCACCGCCACTCCACCGACCTCGCCCCCTCTCACCAGGGGCTACAGCGATGAATTGCGCTACCCCACGCAACGGCGGGTTTGCCATGGCCCGCCCGCAGCGGTAGCCTATGCTTGAGTGTCGCCAATGGCGTAGGCGTGCATGAGGTATGCTGCACGCGACAGTGGCCAATGGCGTAGGCATGCATGAGGTATGCTGCGCGCGACAGTGGCCAATGGCATCGATAAGCATGAGGTTTGATTGCTCACGGAGGGGAAATTCACGATGGACAAGGCAAAGACCTCTCGGTCGCATGCTGACACGTTCGGCTCGCTCACCTTCACCGGCAACGTGCTCCATAAACGCCTGCCCACAGACATCCATGAGAAGCTCCAACAGACGATCACCCGCGGCCTTCCACTGGAGCCGAGTATCGCAAACGCTATTGCGCTGGCGATGAAGGACTGGGCCTTGGAGCACGGCGCAACACACTACTGTCACTGGTTCCAACCGCTGACTGGTGCCACCGCGGAGAAGCACGACGCCTTTTTGACCCCTAACGGCGATGGCAGCGCTATCAGCAGTTTCTCCGGCGACCAACTCATCCTCGGTGAACCTGACGCCAGTTCGTTCCCCTCTGGCGGCATTCGGGACACGTACGAGGCCCGCGGTTATACAGCCTGGGACGCAACGAGCCCCGCCTTTATTCTCAAGACGCCCGAGGGGGCCACGCTCTGTATCCCCAGCGTCTTCGTCTCCTACCACGGTGAGGCATTGGACAAGAAAACGCCTCTCCTGCGCTCAATCGAGGAGGTCAATGAGCATGCCATGCGCATCCTGCGGGTTTTCGGCACTGATCAGGGTGTGTCTCGGGTTCACGTCACGCTGGGCTCAGAGCAGGAGTTCTTCCTGGTCGATAAGGAGTTCTACAACCAGAGGCGTGATCTGCAGATCTGTGGCCGGACACTGATCGGATCCCCGCCACCGAAGGGGCATCAGCTTGACGACCACTACTTCGGTGCGATCCACGAACGTGTGATGGCGTTCATGACCGAGGTTGACCAATGGCTGTGCGAGCTTGGTGTACCGCTCAAGACACGTCATAACGAGGTTGCACCGGGCCAGTATGAAATCGCACCAACCTACGAAACCGCCAATATCGCCGCCGATCATCAGATGCTGGTCATGCACGTTCTACAGGCAGTCGCCGGCCGCCACGGTTTTGTCTGCCTACTGCATGAGAAGCCTTTCTCTGGCGTGAACGGTTCGGGCAAGCACGTTAACTGGTCACTCTCAACCGACACCGGCCTCAATCTGCTCGACCCCCAGGACGAGGCGCATACGAATATGCAATTCCTCGTCTTTCTTACATCCGTTGTTCGTGCGGTGGATCTGCATGCCGACGTGCTGCGGGCATCGGTCTCCGGGGCCGGCAATGACCATCGCCTGGGTGCCGGTGAAGCGCCACCGGCCATCATGTCGATCTTCCTCGGCGAACTGCTGTCAGATATCCTGGATCAGCTCAAGAAGGGAGAGCCGGAATCAACCAAGAAAAGGGGTTTGCTGAATCTCGGGGCACACACCCTGCCGCAGATTCCTCGCCACGGCTGTGACCGCAATCGCACCAGCCCGTTCGCTTTCACAGGAAACAAGTTTGAGTTCCGTGCGGTGGGCGCCATGGCCACCGTCGCCTGGCCCAGCACGGTGCTCAATACAATCGTCGCCGAGTCGCTGGACTACATGGCCACGCAGCTCGAGGGGAAAAAGGGCAAGATCCCAACACCTGAGCAGCTCAAGACAAGGGTCAAGACACTCTTGAGGGATGTTGTCGAGAAACACCGACGGATCGTTTTCGATGGGGACAGCTATTCCGAGGCGTGGCACATGGAAGCGCAGAAGCGCGGCTTACCGAATCTGAAGACCACCGTAGACGCCCTGCCTTCTCTGAAGAGCCGCAAGGCGATGGATCTATTTGCAAAGTACGGCGTCCTCAGCAACCGCGAGCTCAAGGCACGCATTGACGTGCAGCTCGAGAAACATAACACCATTCTTGGAATTGAGGCGCGAACCCTGTCGGGCATTCTGAAGACGCAGGTGCTGCCGGCGGCCATCAGGTATCAGACGGAACTGGCTGAGGCCGCGGCCGCCACCCGATCCGCCGGCCTGGAGTGCCCCGATACGGAAGCACAGCTCAAGTCCCTGATCGGCACGATCCACGAGTTTCGTACCGCCACAGAGACGATCGAGACTGCCAGCACGAGTAACTCCCCTGATATCGAGGCACAAGCCAGGCAGGTGCGCGACGAACTCATCCCGGCCATGGAGCGGGTGCGAACCCTAGCCGACGCGCTCGAGCGTGTGATACCTGATGATCTGTGGCCGCTGCCTACCTATGCGGAGATGCTATTCGTCCGGTAAAACGGGATTGTGGATTGCCCGCAGCACTCGTCAATGGTAGCTTGCGACCGAGCGAAGAAGGAAACTGAGACCTCTGACAAAGAAGGAATCCGGGACCTCTGACGAAGAAGGAACCAGGGACCTCTGATGAAGAAGGAACCAGGGACCTCTGATGAAGAAGGAACCAGGGACCTTGCCGATGGGAGCATCCAGATGCATCAGCGCAAGAGCCTAGTCGTTGAACGAATTGCACAGGAGGATTCCAAGGCAGTCATCTTCCGCCTGGCAGGCAAGCTCACTAGTACCAAGGAATGCTACGACTTCCTCGAGAGCGTGCGCGACGATGTCCATGGAGGATGCACTCGCATCGTGTTCAATCTGGAGAAGATCGACCAGGTATCGAGCCCCGGCATCGGAATCATCGCCGCCTGCTATACCTCGACAACCAATGCCGGCGGCAGTATAACCATCGTAGCAGCGCCCCAGCGCGTGGGCACGCTGCTGGAAGTCGTCCGCCTTTGGGATCTCTTCGCACACTACGACACCGAGGATGAGGCGCTTGAGGCGCTGCCAGGTTGAGACGTGGATTCTGCCACAGGGGTGGTATACTAGTCGCCGCTGGTTAGCCCCGGTCTGACATGCATCCACAGAGCAAGGAGCGCCCACTCGCGGATTTCCACCGGATCGCGGTCATACGCCACGTGTCCCGGACCCCCAGATCCAGACATGCATCTGCAGATTCAGGCGCACCTTCAATCGGTCTTCCAGGATCCATTCAGCAAGCTTCTTCCTGCTGAGTCCCGGCGCGCCCTGCCGAGAGGCGGTCGCCTCCCTCTCCCCCGAGTCCGCAGTAGCCCGGCTTGTGGCGCAGCAGGTATCCTTGACGTCTCGAATCCCCGCCTCCTTGTCTGCTCCACCATGCGGCTCGACGGGGGAGAAATGCACCACACGGCGTTCGGCAAGCCCGGTCTCGCGCAAGAAGCTCCTGGCCCACTCGTAATCTGCCCGCGAGCAGAGGACGAACTTGATCTCGTCGTGGGGCCCGAGACGCTCCAGGTTGGCCATATCCTGGCGGTCCTGCATGCCTGAGTCTGGGGTTTTCACATCCAGGATGATGCGGGCGCGGGGATCCACGCCCTCGATCGAAACGCCCCCCCCGGTCTCGACAAGAACCTGGTAACCCTCCTCCAGCAGAGCCCGGATCAAAGGCCTGGCTCCTTCCTGTGCCAGCGGCTCACCTCCGGTCACCTCGACCAGCCCGATCCCGCTGCGCTTCACGGTCTCCATAAGTGCGGGCAACTCGATTGCCTCCCCACCCTCCAGGGCATGCGGCGTATCACAATAGCGGCACCGGAGAGGACAGCCCGCCAGGCGGATCAGCACGCAAGGCCAGCCTGTGAAGCTGCACTCACCCTGGATCGTGGTGTAGATCTCACTAACCATGAGTGTCACCGGAGAGGCGCTCGAAGAACCCATCATTCCCTTCCGATCATCTCACGATCCTGCGGGACGACTTTGTTGCGCACGCCACGCCGGGCTGCCCAACCCTATTCCCTTCCCCTCATCTTGCGACCCTTCGGGACGACTTCGTATCGCGCACGCCACGCCGGGTTACCCCACCCAGCGCCCATCCCCCGTCGTGGGTAGGAATCGTCAGAAATCCAGCGATTCCAGGCTCACGGCGGCGCGTATGTTCTCTTCGCAGCGGGCCGCCAGAGTGCGCAGCGCGTCAACATCAATGATGCGGGGCGAGCGAGACGTGTACTCGCGGAGGATGTGTACGGTTAGCCTGCAATCCTCGGCGGCCTTTTGGTAAACGAATCCATGTTTGACCAGGGCGCGGCAGATCGCATTGATGCGTACAATCTGATCCTCTGGAACCTCAGAGAGGCTTGAGCGCTTCAGGCGCTGCAACAACGCAGGAATGCGAACGGCTTCAACATGCTCGAGCCGTGCCTCCTCAATGCTCGCCGCGGCCACTGCGGCCAGGGAAGCGTGCATCTCGAAACACCCCATGTCCTGGGTGGAGAAGGCGTAGGAGGTCTCACCGCTCTCCAGACCGAGGAGACCAAGGACCTCTCGCCCGCGGCCGGACACCAGAGGGATCACCAGCGCGCACTGCGTGTCCTTCCAAAGGGGCTTATGCCGCTTGCGCGCTGCCCTGGGCAGGTCTGGGATGTATAGCGTTCTTCCCGTGCGGATCGCTTCTCCCCAAACTCCATCCTGCAAAGAAAGCCGCAGCCGGCCCGCTCGGTAGTCCCGTAGTAGACCTTCCTCCAGTCCAGCCGTAGTCATTGACTCGACAATATGGCAATCATCCGCGTGGGGATCCCGGAGGGCCA
Organism: Candidatus Eiseniibacteriota bacterium; assembly: GCA_023128935.1. Classification (GTDB taxonomy): domain Bacteria; phylum Eisenbacteria; class RBG-16-71-46; order CAIMUX01; family WJJG01; genus DAOVQB01. The sequence goes on from JAGMDA010000218.1 coordinate 7,223, forward strand.
CCATGCCGCGGCGGCGCTTGCCCGGCAGATAGGGCAGGGTTGCATCCAGAAGCCCGCCGGCCAGCGACGAGCGAGAAAGGGGCGCGCTCAGCCTTCGCGTGAGGCGGCGCATATCTCTCAAGCGTACGGCAGTCAACAGTGGGTATCCCGCCGAGGAACTGAAACCGATCATGAACTCGCAGAACTCTCTCGAGAGCAACTCATCACTCTCGACATTCAGGATCCCCATCGCATCCCTCGGGCGAGCCTGTCCCCGGATCTCGGGGTCCAGGATGGGCACCGCCAGCTGCGACTTGAGGCTCGGATAGGCTGCGATGGCCGACTGCCGCATCTCATCGACCTCTCCACCCGAAGCTGGGCGCAACGGCGCCCAACGATCCTTCTCGTCATCCCGCTCCGCCACGAACCACTCCTGGCCCTGGCGCATGGCAACCATGCGCCGCGCCACACTCCAACCCATAAGACCCGTGGGACTCTGGGAATCACCGGGACCAACGTGCTCCATGAAGTTACGAAGCTCCTCGGGGTCCGGACGGCCCTTGAGTCGCAGCGGGCGAAAAGTCCCCCCGGTGCCCCTGCGGGACAGAAGACCGGCGGTAGCTACGAGATGCACTGCATTGGAATGGTTTGGGGCAATCTCTTCGAGCAGTTCCACTAGGGTTTGGGCAAGAACGTCAAGGAGGGCCTGAAGATCGTTTACCCGACCATATAGGCGCTGTGTACAGGTAAGGAGGCGCGGGAGATCCATCCCGCGCACCCCAGCATGGCTGATTGCCATTGAAGCTTCTCCTTTGCCTCCCGTGGTCCCCTCACCTCCGGCTCTGCGGAGAGGTCCGCGGGGATGACGAGATCGTCTCATATTGCCTCGCTTTGGGGGGCTTAAAATCCAACCGGTGACCCGATCGGCATGTTGAATTCTTCGGATAGGCCTTGTCAATTCTCAAGCGGGGATGGCTTCGCCATGCGGGAATTCAATCGGCCAGGGTGGGAGGAGGGTGAGAGCAACCTGCATATGGGGCCGCCGGTGACTACAGGGCTGCTATGGGGGAGAATTCGGCTGTCACATGACAGCCGGTCGCATCCCTCATTGCGAAGTCGCCGTTGCCCAAGTGATCGCAAGAGTGCTAGCGTTTGGTAGATGTCCTCGCGCGCAAAGACAACCCGCACCCCCGGAACCGGAGGCGTGCCCACCTCCACGGTGATCCGCGGCGCGCGCATGCACAACCTGCGCCGGATCAACTGCGAGATCCCGCTGCGAAAGATCACCGTCATTACGGGCGTCTCGGGATCCGGGAAGTCGACCCTGGCCTTCGATGTGCTCTACGCTGAGGGCCAACGAAGATTCGTTGAGTGCCTGAGCGCCTACGCCCGGCAGTTCCTCGAGCGGCTGGAGCGCCCCAAGGTCGATAGAATCGGCTATATCCAACCGGCCATTGCACTGAAGCAGCACCTGAGCATTCGAAACGCACGCTCTACCGTGGGAAGCATCACCGAACTGACCGATCATCTCCGGCTCCTCTACGTTCACGCCGGCCAGGTTCACTGCCGTGTGTGCGGGGCACCCGTTGTCCGCAATGAGTTATCAGATGCCCTGAAGGTGATTCAGGCCCTGCCGGAGGACACACGCATCGCGATTGTGGCCCCTCTTCAGCGGCCGCTTAGCAGCGAGACTGCTTGCCGGCTGTTGGATGATGGATACACGCGACTGTTTCTGAGCGGGCAGGTCATTCAGATCGAGGACCTATTGGCTGAAGGCGTCCTACTCGCGGATGCCTTGTCAAAGGCAACCAGCAGGCCCGGACGACGAAGCGCGCCCCCTGGCAGGCCCGGACGACGAAGCGCGGCCCCCGGCAGGCAGGAAAGACGAAGCGCGGCCCCCGGCAGGCAGGAAAGACGAAGCGTGGCCCCCGGCAGGCAGGAAAGACGAAGCGCGGCAGGCGATGAAAAAGGATCCGTGCCGGCCGGCTCATCGCGATCAGGCGACGCTTCCCAAATCGGGGTAGTCATCGACCGGATCGTTGTGGGAAAGGCTCGCCGTAGCCGTCTCGCCGAATCCATTCAAGCTGCCTGGAAAATGGGCAACGGGACCTGCTGGCTCCATCGTTTGGACGCATCATCTCAATCCCAAGGCCGCAGGAGGAAATCCACCAAGCGCGCCTCAACCATCCCATTAATCGTCCGTCAGGGCATGACATGCAGCGCGTGCGCTACACCATCAATCACTCCTTCGGTAGGTCTCTTTTCCTGGAACAGCCCGATCGGGGCCTGCCCTGAGTGCCAGGGCTTCGGGAGAATCATCACCATCGACCGAAACAAGGTTATCCCCGACCGACGCAGGAATCTGCGCAATCACGCCGTCGTGCCCTTCAGCGTGCCTTCGACGCGGCAGTGGTATCGGCGTTTGCTGCGGGCGGCCCGGTCCAGGGAAATCCCCACGGATGAGCCTTATGAGGATCTGAGCCAGGCCCAGCAGGATTGGATCTTTCAGGGAGACGAAGACTTCCCCGGTGTGAAGGGGTTCTTCGAAAAGCTTGCCAACAAGCGCTACAAGATGCATGTGCGGATCTTCATCTCTCGCTTCCGCGGTTATGTGCCGTGCCCGCGCTGCCAGGGATCGCGCCTAAAACCCGATGCCCTGTCTGTCACGGTGGGGGGCAAGAACATCCATGAGCTCCATGAAACACCGATTGACGAGTTGGTTGGGTTTTTTAATGCCTTTAGCCCTGAGGAGACCGAAGGCACCGGTATCCAGAGTCTCCTGGACGGCATCCGTGCCAGGCTTCACTACCTGGATGATGTGGGGATTGGATACCTGACCCCAGGCCGTGCTGGACGAACTCTGAGCGGCGGCGAGACGCAGCGCATCCGCCTGGCCGCGGCGCTGGGGAGTGCGCTGACAGACACGCTCTACATTCTTGACGAACCTACCGTGGGCCTGCACGCGACGGACACGGATCGCATGATGCGTGCTCTCAAACAGTTGACGGCCATGGGCAACACGGTGGTGGTGGTGGAACATGATCCAGGCATGATCGCCGGAGCAGACCACTTGATTGTGCTCGGCCCGGGCGGCGGAGTTAGGGGTGGACGCCTGATCTATGAGGGACCGGTGGCGCAGTTCCTGAAAAAGCACCCCGGCTTCTTCCGCGCGCAGCCCCCGAGTTCGGGCGCAGGTGCCGGAGCGTTAGGACGATCCGCCCGGCGGCGCTCGCTGCGCGGATTGCCCAAAGACGCCACACGCCGACGAGGGCTCAGTAATCCCTGGAATGCCGAAGCGGTGCACCGGTGGGTCGAGGGGCACACGGCGGGAGAGAAAGTGGCCCACGGGACGGCCGCGCATGATGCCGCAGCGTCCGGGGCCGCCGCGCACCTTGCCACCGCGCACGATGCCGCCGCGCACCCTGCCGCAGCGTCCGGGGCGACTGCCAGCGCAGTCACCGGAAGCCGGTTTCCAATGGGACCGCGCCTTCGTCTGCGGGAGGCCCGG
>JAGMDA010000219.1 GCA_023128935.1 Candidatus Eiseniibacteriota bacterium
CAGCGATTCCGCAATTGCCCCACAGGACACTCACCGCGTAGATGGTTGCGGCGATAGTCGGGCATTGCCTATAATGAGCGATTGGGGAGGGGAACTGAGCGCCGTCAAGTTGTGACTCGCCGGCCGATTCCCAACGGCACAGCCGAGGTGATACTTGCGCATCTAGTAACTGCTCTGGTCAGCGGGACTCTTGGGTCTTGACGCTGCGACCTGCTCACGCGGATCCATTATGACTTTCAGGCAGAAGGCTGGCTTCATGAATGAAGCATTGAGCAATATCCTACTCGATGGGGCTTGGGAGACAATTACGGGAAGGAGGTTTGTGATGAAGCGGATTGCTATGCTTGCTCTGTGCGCGATCTGCACTGGCTTTGTGACCCATGCGGCCGTGTGGGTCGTGGATCAGGGAGGGGGAGGGGACTTCCTGACCATCCAGGAGGCCATTGATGCTGCAGTAACTGGAGACGAGGTCATCGTCAACCTGGGAACCTACACCGAGAATCTGAACTATTTGGGCAAGGACCTGTGGATCCACAGCGCGGAGGGGCCAGGTACCACGATACTGGATGGAAGTGAGGGAAGTCCCGGGTGCGGCAGCTGCGTGGTTTTTCAATCTGGTGAATCTGCCGAAGCCATCCTCGAGGGCTTCACTCTCACTCGCGGAACGGGCATCGCGGTGACGGAACGCGGCGTGCGGACTATGGCTGGAGGTGGCGCAGCTTGTCTAGGTTCCTCTCCAACGTTGCGCGCATGCTTGTTTGCAGATAATAGCGCTAACCTTGGGGGTGGGGTCTTCCTCAACGGGGCGTCCCCCTGCATTGTCAATTGCGAATTCCTGCACAATATTGCCGTCAGCTTGGGAGGCGCCGTTTATGGCTCGGCAGATCCTACTACCCTCTTACTTGATGGATGCCTTTTTGAATCCAACATCGCCGGGTGGGGCGGGGGGGCGATTCACCAGGACCCTCCGGACGGCAACATCCATGACTGCGTTTTTCGGAACAACTGCGCCAACACTGGGGGGGCACTGAGCTTCAGTTCGTACGGGGAGTGTCCTGAGATCACGGATTGCATCTTTCAGAGCAACCAGGCGCTCGATTCGCACGGGGGAGCGATACGCCTCCATGAAACGTCCGCCACAATCGAGCGCAGCCTGTTCTTTGACAACTTCGCTGCTCTCGATGGCGGTGGCCTTTTCGCCATTGATGGTTCTTGGCCTACCATAACGAACTGTACATTTGCGTTTAACACCGCTTGGCGCTGCGGAGGCAACATCGCCGTCTTGTCCTATTCCTCCATCAGTGTTGCCAACTGTATCATCTCGAACGCTCTAGATGGCGGAGGCATCTACTGCGAATTGGCATCTACTGTGTTCACCTGCACCGACGCTTGGGACAACGCGGGAGGAAACTACATTGGAGTCGGTGATCCAACTGGGACAGCGGGCAATATATCTGCAGATCCACTCTTCTGTGACCCCGCGAACGAGGACTTCACCCTCCAGTACTGCTCCCCGTGCGCGCCCTTCTCGCAGCCAAACCCCGAGTGTGACCTGATCGGCGCGTGCCCTATTGGCTGTGGTGGGACGCCTGTAATCGCGAGCAGCTGGGGCGCGATCAAGGCGATGTTCAGGGAATAGGCCGCTTGGCCCAAATCTCGCGGCCAACAGATGCCGTGAACGCATTTCTCGGTCTGGCTTGACCCAAGGCCTGGCCGCCCTTCCGTGAATGCGGCACTGAGGCACGTTCGGGCTACGGGGCATACCCATCGCCGTCGACGGGCTCGATGCACCCGGGGGGACGATAGCATGTACAGAATCCCCGCAATGCTCATGATTGGGAGAAATCTGCGGCATCTGGGGCTGGCCATTGCCGGGCTGAGTATCCCGGCAGTCCTTTGCAGCGCCTTGCCAGTTTGGGCGGCTGATGAGGGGTGGAGTCAGGAGAAAGAGGTCGCTGAGATACGGCAACTGATCGCGGAGCATGGGTGGGATTGGGAGGCGGGGCCGACCTCTGCCAACAGCATGCCACCCGAAGAGCGCGGCGGTCTGCTGGGCCTGATCCCCCCTGCCGTGGAAACGCGGGAGCAGCGGACCACCGGCGTCCCCACCGCGCGTGCCGGCGACGAGATTCCCGAGTGGTGGGACTGGCGCGCGCTCGGCGGCATGACCCCCGTGAAGCACCAAGGGGCATGTGGCTCTGCCTGGGCATTCGCCGCGGTGGGAGCGCTGGAATCGCTGTATAAGATCACAACCGGTCAGCAGGAGGTGTTCTCCGAGAAGCAGTGCATCAACTGCAACGAATACGGCTACGGGTGCGCAGGCGGCAGCATGCATGGCTGCTACGAGCTGTGGACCTGGTTCGGCGCAGTCAGCAGCGATTGTATTCCCTATCAATATCCCCTCCCCGACACGTGCTGGCAGAACGAGTGCGATATCAAGGCCCGGATCACCGGCACCGTTTTCGTACCCAATACAGAGGAAGACCTCAAGACCGCCGTCATGACCCACCCGATCGCGGTGGTCATGCATGTCACAACACCCTTCACGTCCTACACTGGCGGATGCTATGCAGGCTCCAACGGACCGCCAAACCACGCCATCCTCCTCTGCGGCTGGGATAACACCGCCTGTGGTGGCAACGGCGCATGGTTGCTCAAGAACAGCTGGGGGACGAACTGGGGGGAAAGCGGGTATGCCTGGATCCAGTTCGGCACCTCCGGGCTTCAGGGCCCCAGCGATCTGCTCCAGTTCGAGCCCTTCCCCGAGGCGCGGGTCGCTTACCGGTCCCACGAGATGCTCGAGGGCTGCAACGGCGGGCTGGATCCGAACGAGTTGGTGGAGGTCCCCGTTACCGTCACCAACTACGCCCACGGTGAAGCCAGTGGGATCATAGGGAGACTGTACTCATGTACTCCTGGGATCACGGTGATCAATAACACCGCCAGCTACCCGAACCTGGGAGATTGGGAGTCGGCTACCTCCCTGCCTCCCCATTTCACAGTGCGGGGCGACCCGCCCCAGCCGCCCGGAACCCCGGCGGAATTCCTGCTGGTGATGGAGTCCGAGCAAAGCGTGGATTCTTCGCGCTTCTTTGATTTCATCTCGCCTGTGGATATCATCTATGAGAACGATTTCGAGGGAAGCACAGAGGGCTGGTCCCATGACGGCATCCAGGGAACCGACGATTGGCAGCTCGGCGATCCGCGAACCTTCGAGAGCCACTGGGATCCCAAAGGCCCGGCATCGGGGGACAACCTCTTCGGCAACGATCTGAACACTGGCGGATGGCCACGGGACGGTCTCTACGCCAACGAGTTCCACTGCTATCTTCAGTCGCCCACCATCAACTGCTCCGGCCAGACCGGCGTGCATCTGCTGTTCAGGCGCTGGCTGGTGGTAGAACACGCGCCGCAGGATCTCGCCAGCATCCAAGTGAACGGCAACGAGATCTGGAGAAACGCGATCGGCATTCACCAGCTGGATCGGACCTGGGTGCCGGCGGTCTTCGACATCTCCGCATATGCAGATGACAATCCCAGCGTGCAGATCCGCTTCGACCTGGAAACGGACACATACTGGAAGTTCGGTGGCTGGAACATCGATGACTTCCAGATCATCGCTACCAACATAGACCCCGCGGCCGTAGGGCATCACCCCCTCGCGTCGCAGACGCTGTCGATCTCCGCGCGGACCAATCCGGTGACCGCCGTCACCGAGCTGGCCCTCACGGTTCCTCGAGGGGCGCGCGCAGCAAAGGTGATGGTCCTGGACGCCGAGGGCCGAATCGTGCGCGTGCTGCAGGATGGACCGATCGATCCAGGGGTTCACCAACTATTCTGGACTGGAGGGGGCGCTGCGGGACAGACACTGCCCGCTGGAACATACTATTGCCGTGCTCAATGCGGACAGCAACGAGCGGTGGCCAAGGTCGTTTGGCTGCCATAGGGACCGGCTGCCATAGGGATCAGTAGTATCCAACGTTTTCAGCTTGCACAGTGAGTGATCCGGCTTTCGCGGTAAGGGCTCGCGCAAGCCCTAAGTGCATTTCTGGGCCCTCGTTCAAGCCGTCACGCTCCACCCTGCAACGCTCTGCAGCGCGATGTGACTTCCTTCATTCAAGAACATGTTTGAGTAGCCGCCCGTCTAACTTCTTATCAT
>JAGMDA010000022.1 GCA_023128935.1 Candidatus Eiseniibacteriota bacterium
CAACCAAGACAAACCAAACGACATCATCCCAGCCATCGATGCGGTTGAGCTGGTCCTCACAATCGCTGATGGCGAAGTTGTCAAGGTAGTGCTCGCACCAACCCTGGGGTGGCGAGGGCGTAGTGTATGAGAGCCCCGGTGCGCAGTGTGAGATGAATACTCCACCTCTGAGGTTGGTCGGATCGGCATGTGCCCATCCAGCTCCCAGGGCCGTCATAGACAAGAGAAAAAGGCATCTGAGCATGTGCTTCCTCCATGTGGCGGGAACCATCCTGGACCTAGTGCACAGAAACCTATGCACCTGAGCAAGAAGGAACGTGGGATGTGTATTTAGCAGAACCGCAGGACATTGCGCCAGATCCCCCTTACTGAATCCTGTGCAGAAACGCAATTGCTATACGTTCCTTTCAGGGCAACGTACTATTTTCGGACTTCGCGGTCAAGACTATTTTGGTACGAAATCGTAAATTTTACATAAACCAAGTTGAATCATCTGTAGGGGGCCCGTACTCCGCCAAAAGGCCATAACTCTCTGTAATCAGGCAAATCCCCCGCTGTGATATGGTCATTCCGGTGTGCGCCCAACCATTAGAATCGTTGCTGTCCTACCAGGAGCTTGACGTCGAGGCGACTTTGACAGGCTCCTTCTCTGCTACAGAACAAGCGCACGCCACCTCGATCTGTTGCCGAACCCATCGTGCTGCCTCGGAATGGACTTTCCGCGGACTACGGTAGTACCCTTGCTCGCTCGCTTTCCGCCCAAGCTGGATCTGGACCTTCCAGCAAGCACCGGATCTGTTCGTGAACGGCCCCATTGGACGCCACGATCTCTACTCCCTCGAGTGCCCGGCTTTCCTCGGCCAATCCCGTAACCCGCCCCTGGGCTTCCGATACCAAGAGCATGCCGGCCGCCACATCCCAGGGTTTCAGATAGAGTTCCCAGAACGCATCAAATCGCCCCGCCGCAACAAAACAGAGATCCAGTGCCGCCGCCCCCCCGCGGCGAACCCCTTGCGCCTGTAGCACCAACCGGTTGAAGTTGCCGAGGTTGTTGTTGGAAAGCTCGTTGCGGCGGTATGCAAATCCTGTCGCCACAAGGCACCGATCCAACTCTTGCTCAGAGGAAACGCGCAACTTGCGCCCGTTCAGCCAGGCCCCGCCACCTCGCTCGGCCCAATAGAGTTCCCCGAATACTGGGGCACACACGACTCCTACAAGCAAGCGGGGTTCATTGCCGGATCTGAAAAAGCCAGAGGCCCCATCATCGAGGGTCTCCGTGTTGGCTCGCGGGAGCCCCGCATAGCCCTCGGCCAGGGCAACACTGACGCAGAACATGGGATGGCCATGGACAAAGTTCGTGGTGCCGTCCAGGGGGTCCAGGATCCACACCCGGCCACTGGACCCGTCCTTGCGGATGGACTCCTCTGCCAGAATGGCATCCGTAGGAAACCGCTCCGAGATCTCCCCGGCCAGAAACATCTCGGCGGCGCGATCGGCCTCAGTGACCATATCGCGGCGCCCCTTGAAATCAACTTGGCTCCCCTCGGGGCTCCCATAGACCTTCATGAGCCGCTCGCCAGCTTGCCGTGCGATGGCTTTCGCAAACTCAAGCACCTGCCCCCCCCTTTGAAAAGCGCCTTGATCCACCGATGAAGCTAAGTGTACGTTGCATCCTCGATTGAAGGAAGGCTCTGGCCTGGCGCCAGTCGCGCACTCGGCAAATAAGGGCTCGCGCAAGAATAACTTCCCGTTTTCGGCGAGGACCGCACCGTCGAGGACGAGGCGCGGCAACATCAAGACCATGACTGACTCGGTAATGGCATGAGGAACGAACCCGTGAAAAATATCATGGACAAGCTCACCTCTCTCTGCAAGAGACGCGGTTTCATTTTCCCAAGCTCCGATATCTATGGCGGCATCAATGCCTGCTGGGACTACGGACCCATGGGTACCCTCTTGAAAAACAACATCAAGGCCCAGTGGCTTAGCACGATGACTCGCCTGCGCGCTGATGTCGTCCCGTTGGATGCGGCCATCTTGATGAGTCCCAAGGTGTGGGAGGCCTCCGGCCATATTTCTGAGTTCACGGATCCGCTCGTCGATTGCAGGGAATGCAAGACTCGCTTCCGGGCAGACGATCTAGACTTCGATCCGTCCGACCCCAAAACCCCCTGCCCCAAGTGCGGTAAATTGGGCACCTTCACAGAACCGCGGATGTTCAACCTCATGTTCAAGACCTTCATGGGCCCGCTTGAGGATGCTACCAGTGTGGTCTACCTCCGCCCGGAGACCGCGCAGGGGATCTACGTCAACTTCGAGAACGTGCGCATATCGTCCCGCAAGAAGCTGCCATTCGGAATCGCCCAGATCGGCAAGGCCTTTCGCAATGAAATCACGCCCGGGAACTTCATCTTCCGCACGCGCGAGTTCGAACAGATGGAGATGCAGTTCTTCATCAGGCCAGAAGAAGATCAGAAGTGGTTCGATTTCTGGAAACAGGACCGCATGAACTGGTACCTCTCGCTCGGAATCGATCCCAAGAGGCTGCGATTCCACGAACATGGCCCCAACGAGCTCGCCCACTATGCAAAGGCTGCTTTCGATATCGAGTACGAGTTCGGATTCGGCTCTGACCCCTGGCACGAACTAGAGGGAATTCACAACCGCACCGACTTCGATCTCAAGCGCCATCAAGAGTGCTCCGGGAAGAAGCAGGAGTATTTCGACGAGGAGACGCGCGAGCGATACCTGCCGTATATCATCGAAACCTCCGCCGGATGTGACCGGACACTACTGACCACTTTGATCAACGGCTATCGCGAGGAGGAGATCAAGGGAAGCCTGCGGGTCTTCCTCGGATTCCATCCCAAGCTCGCGCCCATCAAGGCAGCCATCTTCCCGCTCGTCAAGAAGGATGGCATGCCTGAGATCGCCGAGAAGATTGAAGCCAACCTAAGGCCGCATTTCGACATCCTCTATGACGCCGGAGGCAGTATCGGACGCCGCTATGCGCGACAGGATGAGATTGGCACACCCTTCTGCATCACAGTCGATGGCCAGACCATCGAGGACCAGACTGTCACGATCCGTCACCGGGACACGCTGGAGCAGGAGCGCTGCGGAATCGACTTTCTGCGGCAGCGCCTAGCGGAACTCATCGAGGGATCCTAACCCTGATGCGGCCATAATCCTCGCGCGAGCAATAACGGTTTGCGCCGAGGATTATGTAGAGTCGAGGTGTGGCGCGGTTGTTTAGGTGAGGCCCATCTGTTGCCGGCCCTGTGAAATTCCAATCCACTGAAACATGTCCCTGTGGGATTCAAATCCACTGAAACATATCGCCGTGATATTCGAATACACTGAAACATATCGCCTGCAACAAACCTCCGTGATATTCGAATCCGCTGCAACAAATCGCCGTGAAATCCGAATATACTTGTACATAATCCTTGCTTTTCGCCAGTGTTTATGCTAGGTTTCAGTAGTTCTGCGCACCTAACCAACTAGTCGTAGCATCTTGTTTCATCCGTTTTGCTTTATCTCCTCGGAGGTCTGTATATGTCCTTATATGCTCTTGTCGTCAACCCTGTGGGCCGCGTTGCGGAAACCGCGGATCCTGCGGTCCCTGTTCCTGCCCCTGTTGCCCCTGCCGCCGATCGTGCCGCCACAGGAGCCGCCACCGCCGATCCTGCTGCTCCCGCGGTGCCGGTTCCCACCAAACTCTTGCGCTTTCA
>JAGMDA010000220.1 GCA_023128935.1 Candidatus Eiseniibacteriota bacterium
AGCGGTCCTTCTGTTCCAGGCCGCCTTGGGCCTGATCGCCGCAGGCCTTGTCGCTTGGGCCCTCTCCCCGGTGCTATCACCTCGCGCGCGCTGGATGGCAGCGTTTTTATACGCAATCCACCCCATCGGCGTCTTTCTCGAGATGCGTTTGCAGCCCACGGCGTATGCGATCTGTTTGATGCTGATCGCCTTGCGCCTCCTATTCTTCAGTGGCAGGAGGCGCGCGGACCTCTCCGGCTTGGGGGGATTGGTTCTGGGGCTGGGTTTCCTTCTGCAGCCGTTGGCGTTCTTGGCACTGGCAGCCACAGGGATCTGGATCCGGCTGAGGGCACCGGCAGCCGACATGGATGACGGCCGCATCCGGAGGCGGGCCTGGGGCTCCGCCTCAATCCTCACCATCGCCTTTCTGCTCCTGCCTGTCACACTCTGCATTCACAACACCGCACTGGAGGGAGGAGGGCCCACCTGGAATTGGTCGGATGCCGTTAGTTTCCACCGCACGCTCGAGCCGGGCAGCTGGGGCACCGCCCGCCCACCTCAACCCCCGGCCTGGCCGGGACCAGGCCAGGCCGAGGTGGTCGCGAATGAGGCCGCGGGCCGCGAGTTGACCCCATGGGAGATCGCGAAGAGCCATCGCGGACAGGCGCTGCGGTCACTAGCCGAGCGCCCGCTGGCCTTCATCCGCTCCGCACTGATCCGGGGATCACTCCTCCTATCGCGACACGAGATTCCCGATCCCGTTTCTCCCACCTTTGTGCTGAAGCGCAGCGCGCCGGCCATCCAATGGGGCTTGTATCTCTTTCCGGTGCTGCTGGCGCTGGCCGCCATCGGCATCTTGAGGCTGCGCAATGAGCAACAGCCCCACCCCTTCTGGGCGCCCATCCTGGCCTTCGCCCTGGTGAATCTGATCGGAACCCATTCCTGTCAAAGCCGGTGGTTGTTTGTGATCACCCTGCTGCCGCTCGCCGCCCTGGGCTTGGAGGCGTTGCCTTCCCTGGGCCGGGCAACCCTTGGCCGTGGTGGTCCCCGCTATGTGCTTCCCGCGGCCTTGGGGCTTCTGATCCTCTCAGCCCTCGACCTTCCGGGCGCCAACTTCCGATGTGAGGACCGCTCGGAAGACCTGCGCTACGAGGCGGCTCTTGTTCTGAAGGCTCGCAACATCAAAGGAGCCATCAGCCGCCTGCGCGACGCGATCCGGGCTGACTCAGGAAACGCAATGGCCCACGCGGAACTCGCCAATCTTCTGGCAAGGGAAGATCTGCCCGAGGCCGCGCGCAATGAATACGAAGAGGCCCTCAGGGCCGATCCGCTGAATGCGACAGCGCTCTACGGCCTCTCCGAGGTTCTCCGCTCACTGAGTCTCTACGCAGAAGCCGAGTCGGTCGCTGTCCGGTTAGTGCAGCACCATCCCCGTCACCCCGGTTATCTCAACCAGCTTGGTGCCATCCGAATGCTGCAGGGCTCCTTCGATGCGGCAAAGCAGCTCTTCCTACGGGCCCTAGAGATCTCACCGAACTACCAGGTAGCGCTCATCAACCTTCGGACGGCAAAGCGGGCCGAAGAGGAGGCTCCAACGCTCGCCTTCCCAGAGGATATGACCCCTCCACCCGAGAGCGAACTCTGGAAACTGGGAGGCGAGGCCCTGCAAGCTCTTCAAGCCCAAGCCTGGGACAAAGCCGACAGCCTGACGAGCGTTGGGCTGGCGAAGTTCCCGGGGGACCCGCTCGCCAGCTACCTCCGAGGGGCATTCCTCCTACGGGCTGGCCGCCCCCAGGAGTCAGCTGAGCTGCTCACTCAAGTCGTCCGAATGGCTCCAGGCAGGATGCTCACAACCAACGTCGCAGCACGGGCCCTCATGGCGGCCGGGAGTCCGG
>JAGMDA010000221.1 GCA_023128935.1 Candidatus Eiseniibacteriota bacterium
ATCGTGCTTGGCCTTGCGATGGCGGGTGATCCGGCGGCCATCGAGAACCTGGCCGACCCGCTGCCACAGTTCCGGGCTGATGAGCGGATCGTGGATGCCCGGGTAGATCCTGCCCTTCCATTTGAACTCGCCCATGTAGAGCGGGTTGCGGAGGGTCTTGTGCACTCTGGCTCTCGAAACGGGGTTCTTGCTCCTGCGGGAGATCAGGCCGTCGGCTCTGGCCATTCGGGTGACTTCCAGGATGGAGTGGTTTCCGGTGGCGTAGCGCTCAAAGATCCTGACCACGATGGGCGCTTCTCCGGGATCGGGCTCAATGACCCGCTTCCCGTTGGATCCCTTGATGTTTCGATATCCCAGCGGGGCGAAGGATGGCCAGATGCCCTGTTCGGCCTTCTCCTGCATTCCCTTGCGGGTTTCCTCGGAGAGGTTGTCGATGAAGTTCTTGGCCATGAGGGCCTTGATGCCGTGGATGAACTTCTCCGTTGAGCGAGAGTCGGGGGAGAGGACCACATTCTCCTTCACGAAATGGATGTCGATGTCCAGGTCATCGATGGTGGCCCAATCCCGCAGATTACGGTAGAGGCGATCGGTCTTCTCCACCAGCAGGATCCGGCAGGCTGAGGATCGCCGGCGGAGGAAGGTCAACAGTTCGGCGAATCCGGTGCGGCCGGCCCGGCGAGCGGTTTCCACGTCGATGAACTCCCGCGCGATGCTCATATTCTGGTTCTGGGCATAGTCGCGCAGAAGTTTCTGCTGGGCGGGGATTGAGAAGCCTTCCTTTTCCTGTTCCTTGGAGGAGACCCGTGCGTAGAGGACGGCTTTGCGCCCCGAGGCGGGGCTGAAGGGATTGGTGGGATCGTGGGGGCGGCTCATTGTCACCTCACTTGGGTCTGGATGTTGAGCGGACCGTGTTTGATGAATACTACGGGTTCCTTCTGGGCAGTCAAGTCTGCCGTTGTTTGGCTGTCCGGAACTTATGGCCGGACTCGTCCCAGGGGAGACGTGTGCTCCATCAACGTGAACCGCCCTGTGCGGACCCGCATGCAGGGGTGGTGTGGGGCTAGGGGGGAGACGCCCCCGGGTAGCCGATCAGACCTCTCGTGCCCTGGCGGCCGGTGACTTCCGCGCGGTTAACAGCATGGCAGAGGGTTATTCGCACCAGACGTGACAGGTCTTCTTCGTCCTGATGTGCATGATCTTCGCTGTCGCACATGCGCCGAAGGGACTACCCTCCAGGAAGACAACACCGTCGCCCTTGTCGAATCCGAAGCAGTAGGTCTTGGCTTCGTATACCTCACCGTTAATGATGAACGTCTCATCATTCACAGCGGCCTCGATTATGTAGACGCGTTTGCCCGCATACATTCGGGGAGTGGCGGAAGGGGCGCTATTGTCCGAAGCGATCTGCGTGATGGCCATCGCAAACCGAGTGAGCCAGCTGTTGAGACTGTCGAGTTCTGCCTCAGTGAGCTTGCCTAAACCCATGTGCTGGAATTCCTGAGCGGTAGCAAGATCTTGGATGTGTAGGATCGTCTCTTGAGCGCGCAACTCGGTAGCCAGTGATAGGACCACTATTGCGACCAGCAGAACGGCCATCCTAGGCATCGCAACCCTCCTCCTGACTGAGCACGTGGGCTAGGAACTGGCGGCCGAGTCCTGTGAACTCGATTGTGTAATTGCCGTACTCGACGGTTCGTATTTCGGGGACACCCGGTAGATGGACGAAGTTGGCTGCCCCGAGCTCACCAACAAGCCCCATCAGCAGATCGGGCTCAAAGCAAGGCATCCGCTTGGAGAGCTGCCGGAAGTCGATCGTGCTCTTGCTTCGTACGCTACCTTCCCCCGCCAAGACGCCCACGGTGACGAGGACTTCCAGAGCTCCGATTGACAGCGTCTCCAAGCACCTGACGAAGTGGTCGAGCGCAGTGTAGGACAACTTGTCACGATCATCCGGCCGCAAGAGCATATTGGCCAGCAGGTTTGCGGCGCCGCGGAGACGCTCCTCCCTGTGTGAGCGAACGATCACGAGATAGCATGACTTGAACAATTCGACAAACTCATCTCGATCGACAGAGCCGAGCTCGATCCGTGCCTCGATAGCGGCTAGGCGCTCCTCAAGTATGGCGAGCGCTCGCTCGATACTCCGCTGCGTGGCGGTTGGCAGGTAGTCCCCCACGAGTGTAGCGAGTGTGCCACCGACTGCAGGGACCAGCGACAAGCCAGCCTTCAGTGCTGTCAGTGCGTGATCGGCCTTGGTCTTCTTCATCATTTAAGTCTAACGCACGGCTCACCGGTGAGCGAAGCGAATCCGGTGCGGCCGGTGGTTGGCCCTTGATTTCACCTCACGCGGTCAAAAGATGCTGACTGCCAGCGCTACGAGAGCCCCCAGAGTTACAAGTACTGCAACGAGCTGATAGATCCAATGGGCCATTATGACTTCAACAATTGTCCCAGGATGGAGTCCATGTATCTCAGTCCATCGGGCATTGGTTCGGAGCGTCCGACAGGCTAAACGCCCCAAAACATTCGCCAAGACATCAACCTTGCGAAGTGTTGACTGATGAAGTCTGACGAATTCACCATTCTCGAAGGCGGCAGCCTCGTCTCTTCCGGATAACATGTCCAGGTCCGAGATGTGGTTCTTTGATACCAAGGACTGCAAGCGTGGGTGGCCAATATAGCCCACACCATAGATGTCAATCAGTGCTCTCGCGAGGTCGAACTTGTACCGACCTTGTAGGACAACAGGTTCTTCGCCAAGAACTCGCAACCGGTGCTCTATTGCTTGAAAACCGTAGTTGATATCGCGCATATTCCAGTGAAGCCAAGTGTACTCCGAATGAGCGCTGACGAAGCGGAAGAACTCCACAAGCATATCCCTTTCAAGCGAATCGTATGAGGCACTGATTTCGTCAAGAGCAATGCCCCGCAGTTCCGCATGCTTGTGAATGGAAAAGGACTGAGTCTGCGCTGTGGCGTAGTTTCTGATTGCTATTGAGGTTATGCGAGGAGTGCGGCCCTCAACACGATCGTAGAAGCTCTCGCAAGAGTAGTGGATGACCAGGATGTTCTGTGGCTGCTCGAGCTGGCTATCGATAGCCTGAAAGGCGCGCTTCCTGACGCGCATACGTTCGAGTCGTTGACCCATCTGGAACTCCTCCTCCTTCGAACTGGCCGCCTGCGGTGTGGCGCTTGTACGTCAGTTAGGCGAGGGTGTAACGGGAGACGGATTCGCGTCGTTGGCAGATTCAGTAGTGTGTCCTCCCCTTCGTAGCGAGATCTGATTCTTGGTTCGATGTAGTGTAGACATGCCAGGAATTTGGCGCGGAAGAAATCCAGATGATTTGGCCAGATTGTGATCTCCTCTGTGTCATTCCTACGGTACCAATCGTCATTGGGATCATCTGCACGGGCAAGTCCCGGGGGTCGGCGTGCCGGTGATCCTCGATCGTGCGGCCTGAAAACACTTGGGGCTCCGTCTTCTCTCAGAATGGAAGGTCGTCGTCATCAACGTCGCCGGTTGCCCTCTCAGATGGCTGCGGTGTGCATCGCATTGCAAATAACTCCTGGTGATCAAGCAGCCACTCCATCGCTCGTTCCTCAAGCACATAGGCAGTGTATGGATCATGGTTAAAGCTCTCTGCCTCGATGCTTCGAACGAGTTTCTGGCGCAGAAGGCCTGTCAGGGCGAGGGTGGTTGCGATCCTTGTGAATCCAGATTTCTCCATGTCCTCTCGAATCACGTATGCCGAGACGCTTTCAGATGGTCCGTCGACGTTCTGTGCGATGGACACAAGTGCCACTATCTCGTATTGAGAAAGACCCTCGACCTCCTCCATGGGGGATGCATCCTTAACAGCATCGAGCGTGTCCTGCTTGCTCAGGAGAGCCTGTATTCGAGCGGCGATCAACTCCTTGAGAACATCAAAATCACTGGACGACTCTGTCGAGTACCTGATGATCTTGCGGTGCTGGACGTCGAAAGGGAATCCTTCTGTGCGCTTGTCCGAACAGACAAGGATGACATCGGTGTGGGACGCTATCGCGTAGCCGAGTTCAAACCAGACGTTCGGGTTGTCCTCCGTAATGTCAACAAGGCAAACCGCGGTGGCACGTATCATGCGTTCAATTGTATTGATGGGGATACTGACAGAGGGATCGAGGTCAACACGGTACGGGTCCAATCCGGCGGATTCTATCACGGGGACAAATACGTCCTTGTACCGTTTGTCGAATGGACCGTGATCAAATGGCTGAATAACGAAACATGTTCTCATGTCATAGCCCCTCACCATATCGCCAGGTGGACATTGCTACAAAACGGCGAGAAACCTGACCTTTGGTCGGGTTTCTCGCTCGTAGAGATGGTCGGATGTCTCCCGATTGAGCTAATGCTGCTCGACGGACGGCTTCTTCCCGTTGGTGCGGAAACCATGCACTCTGATCTTCGCCGTCAGGATGCTGCCCTTGAATGACTTAGGATTGGGACTGAATACCAAGTCATTCAGTTTTCTGCTCAGCGCCGGGATGACGATATCGCGACCTCTCCTTTCAGGGTAGCGGATCTCCTGCTCCTGTGCCGAATTCTCTGGGCTCACCGTTTGCGCCTCCTTTCCCGCTTCCCATCGTCCTCTAGTGGGGACTGTTGATTGACTGCAGAACCCCTTGGATGAGGACCAGCATCTCTTCAATTCTATCGACATCCAGCTCGATGTGCTCAATGTCATGTGTGAAGTCCACCGTCATGACGCCTAGCATCCGATCTTCCGAGTCGACGAAGCCATACGCAAGGATCGCACGAACATCCCTGTTGTATCTACTAAGTTGGTTCGCAGTGTTCTGCTGGACATGCATTTCTTCAACATAGTGCAGCGCCATCTGTTCACGAGTCTCGAATGGCGGGAAGTAGACCAAATGGACGTGATCCCGAGGCTCGGCGTATGCGAAGCCTGTAATTCCTTCTCCCGGAAGATATTGCACATTTGACGACTCCGCTTCCCGAATCGGATCAAAGCCTCCAACGCGAAATCGTACCCATGGCACGATAGGGACCTCTGTACTTCCCTGAGCCACAAGGGTTTCGTGGGGCACGAAAAAGGTAAACCTGGTGTCGTTCCTCGAATCAAATAGCCTGTCATTCATGAACTTGAACAGGGCTGCGACTGCATGCCGAGCTAGCTGATCCCGTTCGGTTCTCTCTCTCAGCGCGGCTCTGAGCCCCATGAACATGAAGACCAGGTACGCAGCTCCGGCACCAAGTGCGAGAGTAGCGCTGTGATTCAGTGTGTTGACGGCTAATGCCGCTGTGGCCAGGGCAGCGGCAAGATACCATAGGTCCCTACGCCGACGAAAACGTACCCACCGTGCCCTCTGCTCAACGGCAGCCAAGAGTCCCATTCGATTTGCCCCCCGATCCGAACAGTCAATAGGTCACATCTGACATCACAATCGTGGACTACTGCATCAGTCGAGTGCACCTAAGCATATTAATAGGTTCCCGTCTATACCAAATGATGCTTGACATCAGTCGAGTATAGTTGAATATTCTTGGGAATACCCTTGGTGGCCTTACGCCATCTGACACCACGTAAGCAGGCGGGAGTAGCTTGAGGCAGATACTTAGAACTGGCGCAGTAGCTAAAGCTGCTGGGATTAGCAAGCAAACGCTCTTGAGATGGCTTAAAGGCGGGCGGATCACTGAGCCTGGCCGAGACCTGCGCGGGTGGCGCGCTTGGAGCAAGGCTGAGGCCCGGGCGGTGGTGGACTTCGCCAATCGAATCGAGGGCGGTGACTCCGA
>JAGMDA010000222.1 GCA_023128935.1 Candidatus Eiseniibacteriota bacterium
CTCTGTACACCTCCCGCCACGTTGAAGTGAGCACGCCCGGTCACGAGAACCGGACGGCCCCACAACTCGCGCAGTAGGCTCAGATGACTCGGTGAAGCGATCCCCCGCACGGCCTCCTCACCCCCGGGGAGCCGCAGGATCAGGGAGCAGTCGCTATCGCGAATCTGATCCAGCTTGCCTGCGACCCGCACTTGCTGGGGATCGGGGATCCGAGAGACCAGCTCCCGGAAACCGGGCAGGGCCTCTCGAGTAACACGCACTGGGGCAGGCCGGCCGGGAGCACCCACGCCTTCGAACTGCACACTGTCGACACCGCGTCCGAGGATCGTCTCAAAGCCGTGCATGAGGTCCAGAAACCCTCGGTCATAGAGGTTCGACTTACTGGTCGTCTCAACATCCATCGCCGCGGCAAGGCTCTCTGAAAAACACCCGCCGCGCCGCTTCCAGAGCCGCTCGCAACGCAGCAGGTGCCAACTCGAAGTCCTCTTGCGTCCTTGGCATCCAATCCTCCCTCTCTCGTCAGAGGGTTGTGGGATGCCCGCAGGCTAGCGGGCCACCCCACCCCCCTCAACGACAAGTGGAAGGACATATGCACTTATCGCTGGAGGAGGATCGTGCGGCTCTCGGCCCGATCCTCCACTTGGATCCGATAGTAGTAAACCCCAGTGGCAACAGAGCGGCCACGGTTATCGTCCCCCAACCAGACGGCCCGGTGGGCACCACCGTCTGTCGAACCCTCGAATAGCGTGCGCACCAAGCGTCCCTCTTGGTCGTAGATCTTCAGGTCGACACGCCCCCCAGCAGAGGGCACGGTGAAGGAGATCCCTGCAAACCTTTGTGCAGGGTTGGGCCGTACGAATGAGAGTTGTGAACCCACCGATGCCAGGGGCCGGCAGTAGGCGAGGTTGGGCGTTCCCGCAGGAACCGGATCCCCGGGAATCTGCTCATTGTGGTTCACCATCTCCGCTAGGTCTTTGGCCAATTCGTCATTGGACACATCACCGTCCTCAAGCAGATCCGCCACATAGGTGACAACTTGCGATACCGTGGATCCCCCAAAGGTGGCCTCCTGAGGCAATCCAACCTTGCCAGACACCACATTCAGGAGCAGCCCCAGGTACTCGCGACGGGCACGATCCAGCATCGAGGCCTGTCTCCGAGCAGATAGTGTCTCCAAAGCATCAGCATTGGACAGGGCGACTGAGCCATCAGAGAAGGTCACCCCGGCGATCCGGATGGCGTACTCGTCGGTGCGCCCGTAGAATCGATCGTAGATAGTGCTGTGATACTCAGCCAGGTCGGTCAAGGATTCCTGAGCATTGCCGCGCTGTGATTCATGAGCCTTGTATTGATGTTTCCAGTAGCCGGCGCTGCGAGCATCCACGACGGTAATGATCTCATTGAGCGAGAAGTCTACAATGACCGACTCGCCAGGCGCCACCGTGACATCGACGACCTCATCTTCGCCAGCAACCATTTCGTAGCCCAACGGGAGTACGAGTTCTACGCAGTAGTCCCCGGCCTCCAGGTCTGCAAAGCCATACGTGCCGTCACCTGCTGTCAGCCTCTCAGCTAGCAGCAGGTGTGCTGGGTCGGCACGGTCGTATAGATCGATGGTTCCACCGATAATCGGTATTGCACCTGCTGTGACAGTACCCAGGATAGTACACAGAGGCTGCGGGCACGGACTGACGTACTTTGCAATATAGTATGAGGGTATGTTGTCAGCTCGCGTGAACGTACCGCTCACGTAGAGAATGTCGTTGACGATGAGTTGATCACTCCCATACACCTCATTGGCTGGGACCGCCTCCGTGAGCCCGTTCCCTAGCGGAGACCAGGAGACACTGTCCCAACTAGCGATGCTGTTTGCTGGCTCACCGTCGGCGGTTCGGAAGTCCCCAGTGACGATCAAATCACCGGCGTAGCGGCCGATGCTCCGGATGGCACCACCAGCCTGTCCACCGGCGAGCCCTGATCCGAGTTCGTGCCAGGAACCGACGGGTCCGGGCTCGTCCTCGGTCCACATAGCAATGTTTCGAATGTCGCCTCCCGCGGTATAAAAGTACCCTGTGACGTACAACGCCGTGTCGTCTGAATACGCTCCGTAGACGGCTACGCCCTCTAGGCCACCACCAACGAGCGACCACGACTGCGACACAGGATCTAGCTCTGCAACCTTACCAGTGAAGTTTCCGACAGCGATGAGTCTTTCGTCATGAATTACCAGATCCTGCGCGTGGTCGTCGAATTCGCTGTTCATAGTGTGCCAGAGCGCGCCATCCCACTTCGCAACCCGCTTGGCTGACCGACCACCCGCACTCTCGAAATCTCCAGCCACGATCAGAGTATCGCCTTGCACCAGCATGTCAAAGATGCGGTTGTCAGTGGCGGGGCTGGCTCCACTAACTCCTTGAGTCGTGGTTTCTTCATCTGTCAATGGCTGCCAAGTGACCCCATCCCACAGTGCAATGCTGGAGCACGTATTGTTGCTTGCTGTATCGAACCTCCCACCTGCAATGAGGTCGCCTTTGTATACTACGAGGGACAGAACCTCAGTGTAATGATCGTCAGTCATCCCGCCATCGAAGGGCTTCCATTCCTGGGCGCCGTCGTCCCACCGGGCGATGCCGTTAAGCGTGACCTCCTTCGAGGCAGACCCCGCTGTGAGAAACCTTCCACCTACGACGAGACTACCCTCATAGAGAGCGAGACACTCCACTCTCCCGTGAAGCCCGTTCAGGTCGTTAAAGTACGGTTCAGTGTCGAGCCACTCCTGGGCGTTCGGTGTCGCCCCAACAGATGCGTGAAGCAGAAAGCAACCTAGAACCAAGAGCACGACTCGACTAACTACGCTTGCGGAATTCATAACGACTCCAATCTCCGTGTGATCGTGGTTGATGGCCTGCTGGAGCGACGGTCATGTCACACGGCGTGACTGTCCGTCCGACAACTCCATCGGTCTATGTCAGATGACCCTGGCTTTCCCGGGTCGTTATTCCCCTCGCCCCTTCCGGACCATTGCCCATTGCGCTAAAGTGGCCTTGCTGCTAAACTAAGAGCGCTTGAGCATTGCAGTCTTCCCGGCACGAGAATCTGCAAATCGGATGGGGAAGAGCAGCGTCAAGACGCTGACCTGTCACGTGAGCAACGGGATAGGGACTCTGCCCTCCCCATCTCCTATAGGCGGAATGCAACATGCGAATGGGACATCGGGGCCTAGTAGCTTGACTGACAAGAAGATAAGGACCCAGCCGACCATAGGCTCGTATTTTTCGAGGTTTTACGACGATCTCCGGAGAATCGCGCGCGCAAAGATGGCTCGCGAACCTCGTGACATAACCATCCAACCAACCGGGCTTGTGCATGCCGTTTTTGAAAGGCTTCGCAGAGGCCCTCCCCTTGGAGTCCCCTGTACCAGGGGGTTTTGGGGGCTCGCCCACAAGGCAATGAGCAATGAACTTGTTGACCACGCCCGAGCCCGGAAGAGCCAGAAGCGCGGCGGCGCTAACCATCGGGTACCCATCAGTCAGGTAGGCACTCAGCTTATTGATGATCCCCACATAAGCACCCTCCTTGAGAACAGCGACGTCATCAAATCTGCGCTCTTGGAGTTGGAGAGCATCGCACCTAACGGACAGCGAATGGTCAGTATCATCAACTCGTACTATTACCATGGTTTGAACTGGAAGGAAACCGCAGACGCCCTGGGCATATCGAGGAAGCAGGTTCAGAGGGATTGGGGTTTTGCCAGAACTTGGCTCTTTGACTATGTCAAGAATCAAGGAGATGTGGACGGGCAATGAACCGCTTAACAAGCGCTCATGCTCATCATTGCCATCGGCCTAACATGAGGATGCGATCCCGATGTCATCTCTCTTGCCCAGCGAGTTGTTCAACGACGCACGGGCTTTGCCACCGCAGGAGCGCGGCGTTTTCGTCAGAGGCGCGTGCGGCGACAATCACAAACTGGCAGAAGAGCTTCTCCGCCTCTTAGACGTTGCGGACGAACATCCCGAACTGCTGGAGGAACCAGTTCATGAAGTTCCGACGCAGCTTGGCCGCTTTCCCATAATCCGACCCCTTGGCAAAGGTGGCATGGGCGCTGTCTATCTTGCGAGAGATACGGCCCTGGACAGGGAGATCGCCATAAAGACCCTTCCCCCTGGCTCGGGCGGGGATTTGGAATCTGAGCGCCTCAAGCGCGAAGCAAAAACTCTCGCCACTTTTAGGATTCCCAATATCGCAACGATCTACTCTTTTGAGGAGACCGATGGGCTTCAATTCCTCACAATGGAGTACGTTTCCGGTGTAACACTCGCCGAGCTTCTCTCGAGAGATAGAATATCTGTCGGCCGATCGATAAACATATGCTACCAGATTGCCCTGGCCCTCGAGGAAGCTCACAAACACGGTATCGTGCACCGGGACCTCAAGCCGGGCAATGTCATGATCGACAGCAATGACTTTGTTAAGGTCTTGGATTTTGGAATTGCCAAGTCACTTGGTGAAGCCGACAACCGTCTCGCAACCGCCGCAATTTCGGAGTCGGCTTCAAGTAGTGACAGCAGCGGCCTCCTGGGAACACTCGACTATATGAGCCCTGAGCAAAGCCGCATCCAGCCCATCAGCCCCAAGACCGACTTGTGGGGTTTGGGTTGCATCCTATATGAATGCACAACTGGACTAAGGGCTTTTCGAAGAAACGTTCAAGACCCGACGCTCCTACTCTCCCAACCTGATTGGTCAACAACTCCGCCTGCTACACCGCCTAAGCTGAGGACTTTGATTGAGAGTTGTCTGCAAAGCGCCCCTGATGACCGCCCACATGATGCGACGATTGTCAGAGAGACTCTCGAAAGCCTCCTAGAACCCAGACAGAAACAGTGGATTGCAGTGACCGCTTCGGCGCTAGGCTTCCTTGCCATCGCGGCTGCCGCATATTGGGGCATCCTCGCGCCCAAGCTGGCAACCCCCGCCGATCCTGTTTCTGCGCAACCACTTCCAGATGCCGGCTTGGAGATCAAGTACGAAGACGGATCTTCAAGTATCATCAGATCTCCATCCGGACATCCACAGAGATTCGCTGATGCAATGATTGTGGATGTTCCTCATACCGATGATGGCTCAAGTGATGCGGTGTTGCCAGATAGGCCCGATGAGTCAGAGAGGCTCATTCTCGGGTGGTCCCGCGAATTAGCGACGCCATCCTACCTGTATGGGTGGAATCCAAAGTCCGAGATTCAATTTGTCATACCGGCCATGGATCGGTTCCCTGGATTTGGAACGGCGAAGACTGGTGATCCCAATAGCTGTCAAATGCGGATCGTCAGAGTCCTTCCATTGCCAAATGAATCCGCTACAAAGAGGTTATTGGTAACGGAGTATACTCAGTACCATCCGTCTGCTATCAGAATCATGAACCTCAGCGGATCGGACAACGCAATAACTCAATCCCAGGACTTCTGTTTCTTTCACTACGGACACATCAACAGGGGCCTTTTCTTAACTCCCGGCATTCAAGCGGATCGCGAACTAGTATGGCTATGCGGAAGCACAAGCGTACCGAGGAGCATGCGAGATAAGAGCAACATGGTGCCGGATAATACGTTCTTCCTGGCCTGCATGGAGATTGATCCCGGCACTTACTATTTCCCTCCTACGATTGAACCCGATCAGGATTTCCTGAATGCAACGGAAGGAGAAGCAAAGCCGGCCGAAATGCTTTTCTACTTGGTAGCACGCGGCTTTCTTCTAGAGGAGCACGGTTTCAATTGGAATGATACGCTAGAATACAAGATTCTGAGCGTTTCACGCGTTCGCTCATCAGTCGAGCCCGAATACCATTTGCTGACATCCAACTCCGTTGTCTTTTTCTACCGCTTCGCGATGCCAGACAGCCTTGTGATTTCGATGGATGTTGTTGGAGACGCCAATCGTATTCTAGATGCCCGGGCAGAGGTTCAGGACGTCTCTTCTGTGAGTCTTATTCAATCATTTCTCGCGGATAGCCTTTACACTTTGGCGTATGCGCGAAAGAACTTTCACGTAACGGGTCCGTTTAGAGACATGAGGGATGAATTCGGCCAACTAGCTGAGCAGTAGTGTGGAACAGGTTGGTGCGAAAGGCGGAAGATACAATTCCTGCAAGGCAGAGACTGAATTTCGGCGCATATCTCCCCGCTCAAGCGGATCCTGCTGATCCACCTGCCGCAGAGTCCACCGCTGTCTGAGCCCTGACTTCTCAAGGTGTGCGCAGCTCGGCCGTTGTAGCGATCCGCAACGCTTCCGAAGGCCCTGCAAGCTCAGCATCCCGAGGTTGCCAACAGGGAGAGCGCTCCTCTGGCTCCAGCCACGCGCACAGGTCTTTTCAGCCATCCCTCGATTCTTGTTGACTGCGATTCAGACGCGCCTGAAAGCCAACCCGACGGAGTCCCGCCGCCCGGAATCGTAGCCAGCGATCGCACGGCGGATACGCGGACACAACTTCTTGTGGCTACGGACAGCTCGCCATGATGTCTGCCCATCCGTCGCTGTTGATGTCCTTTCCCGCCGCCACCGAGGTGCCGAACATGCCTTCGGGCTCGGGCGCGTAGAGCTGCAGGTCGCTCTCATCGTCTGCCCCCGGTCCCCCGAAATAGACGTACACGATGCCCTCCTCATCGAAATCCTCGGAGTACATCGGGTCGGCCACGTACTAGTCATCCCAGCCATCGCCGTTGAGATCCCCCGCCCCGCCCACTTGCGTCCCATATTCCCAGCTTCCCTCTCCAGTCGGCGCAAACTGCAGGCGATGTGAGATGTCAGGCGGAGGCGTCAGCGACGCGATCCGCAGCCGGGGGCTTTCCGCCCCTCCAATCACCATGGGATCGCTGGGCGTGAGTACGATCCTCGCGTTGTTCGAAGGGATGTCGGGAACAACCAGCGTGAGCTCGTTCCTATCGCGTCCCCCCACACTGCCGGCCAACAGGTATCCACTCGTCGCCTCTCCGTCACGCAACCATACATCGGCCAGCTCCGCGCCCAACCAGGTGATGGTTTGCGGTTCGCCGACCAGCCAGGTTTGCGGCACCGCAGGTGCGAGCATCTGGTAGCGGTTGAAGTCGAAGAGGTAGCCGGCACCGGCATCGCTGGCCATGATGTCATTGGTACACGGCCCGATGATGAGATCGCTCAGCCCGTCACGGTTCAAATGGCCTGCACCGGCGACGGATTTGCCGAAACTATCCCACGCCGCGGTGCCGTCGAAGACAAATTCAGAGCATCCATCGCCGAAGTGGCCGCCCAGGTAAACATAGACACGACCGGCACTGTCCGTGCCCAGTCCGTGCTGATAGGCGCCCACGGCGAAGTCGGCAAAACCATCGGCGTTGAGATCCCCGGCGCCCGAGACGGACCAGCCGAAACGGTCGGAGTTCTGTTCCCCATCCAGAATAAGGTCCGGATACGCGTCAGCGGTCGCTCCCCCGCGGTAGACGTACGCCCGGCCGCCTCCATTCCCTCCCGTGCTGAAGGGGGCCCCGACAATCAGGCTCGAGCAGCCCCGTTCGTCCACAGGCGGCATCACGGAGACGGCCGCCCCGAAGTGGGCAAAGGAAGATTCACCGGTGAAGACGAGGTTTGCTGCCCCGTCCAGATCCGGTCCACCGTAGAAGACATAGGCCCGCCCCGGACGGCCCTCATACAGGCCAGCCTCTTTGGCACCGACGATCACATCTCCGTACCCATCTCCGTCGAAGTCCCCAGCAGAAGACACTGCGTATCCGAACCAGTCTCCTTCATTCTCCCCGGTGAGGACCAGATCTGCAGTGCTGTCACCTCCCGGCCCGCCAAAGTAGACGAAGGCCCTACCGCACCGAATACCACCCGTATTATCCCATTTCGCGCCCACAATGATGTCATCATAGGTGTCGCCGTTGACATCTCCGGCCTCCGCAACGGCTGTGCCGAAACAGCTGCCGGTGATGCCGTACAGGACGAGGTCGGGTGATTCGTCAGCGTCAGGGCCGCCCAGGTAGAGATGGACGAGACCCGAATTCCCCCCGCCCCCCTCACTTTGTCAAGTCCACTTGCTTAGGCGTGCGTGGAATCACCTCATGTGGCTATTGCGTGCACATATCGGCAAGTTTTCAGACTATTCCCCTCGCCAGTTCCCGGAAGCGACACAGGCCATTCGCATGGCGCATCTGCTCGGGGGTCCGGCAATCCGGCTCGAGGATCCGCGGCGACGCGACCAGGATGCAGCCACATCGCGCGCGGCTCGTCGCGACGTTCAATCGATTCGGGTTGTAGAGAAAGCCCATGCCCCGCGGCGCGTCCTCCGCGCAGGAGCTCGTCGCCGAGTAGATCACTACCGGCGCCTGCTGGCCTTGGAACCTGTCAACCGTGCCTACGCGAACACCCTTGGGCAGACCCTCCGCCAGCGCGGCTACCTGCGCGTTGTAGGGAGCCACGACGAGGACGTCGCCTCGGTCGAGCGGGCGCTCGTCTCCGTTACGGTCGATCCAGACTACCCCGCCGGCGAGCAGGCCCTCGACGATTCCTCTCACCGCATCGACCTCCTCGGGCGAGCTGCTCGTGTTGCCCCTGTGCTCGACGGGGACGTAGAACAACCCACTCCCGGCAAACGGGGTGTGCCCCACGAGGGCCTGGCGCTCGAGACCGGAAAGCGAATTGAGACGCTGTGGGTCCCGAATACTCCATCGCCCTTCAATTCTTGCAGTTGAATGAACCGCATCTCTGCCGGATGCTCAAATCCTCTCTCCATTCTTATCACGTCGTATTGCCTGGGTCGCATTCCTCGTCATCGCACGCAGCTACGCACCCTCGCGACGAGGCCTGGTGAGAAGT
>JAGMDA010000223.1 GCA_023128935.1 Candidatus Eiseniibacteriota bacterium
TACGCAATGCCACCCCAAGGGTGATTACGATCGCATCCTGCACGCGCTCGGTGCCGCGAACAACGCGTCCACCTGGCTTGATCGAACGAACTACTATGTGCTGGCCGGAAGCGATCGCTATGAGACCGCGTTGGAACTCGAGACCGACCGGATGCGGGGAGCGCTTCTCTCCGCAGGCGACCTGGAGGATGAAAGGAGGGTCGTCCTCAATGAACTGGATCGCAATGCGGATGATCCCGGTGCCGCGCTTGCCGATCGCACGGTTGCGCTATCTTTCTTAGAGCATCCCTACCGCCGGCCCGTGATCGGATGGCGCCAGGATGTGGAGTCGATCACGCGCGCTTACCTGCAGAGCTATTATGACCGCTACTACCAACCCAATAACGCATTCTTGGTTGCCGTAGGCCGCTTCCAATCAGCCGAGATGATTGAGGCCATCGAACGCCAGTTCGGCTCGATCCCGCCGGGCGACCCACCGAAGCAACTCTCTGTGATCGAGCCTCCGCAGCGGGGCGAACGCCGCTTCGAGCTGCGCAAGGCCGGGCAACAGGAATTGATGGTGGTTGCATACCACGCACCACAGCGCGCCGACAGGGATGCCCTCGCCATGGACGTTCTAGCGCAGATCCTGGGCCACGGGCGTACAAGTCGCTTGTACAAGTCGCTTGTCGATTCGCAACTCGCAGTCCATGCCTCTGCGGAGAACCAGTCTATGCCGATGGATCCATTTCTGTTCATGCTGGACATCGAACTGGCCCACGGCGTGGAGATGTCGCGAGTAGAAGAAGCTATAGATCAAGAGATCGCCCGGCTCACCAGAGAGCCGGTCTCACTCCAGGAGATGCAGAGAGCCCGCAAGTGCGCGCGCGTAGGCTTCATCATGCGCAGCGACAGTGTAAGCGCGCTGGCGTTCCTTATCGGCGAATTCGAGGTCTCGACGGGCTGGAAGCCCCTGCAGAGCTACCTTGATCGCCTGGAGGCCGTCTCCGCGGAAGATGTCATGGAGGTGGCGCAGCGTTACCTGGTTAGAGAGGCGCGGACTGTGGGGCATTTCCGGCCGGTCAAGGACTGAAACGCTGTGAGCGGGCATAAAGGGGAGGCGACGTGGAAGGGAGCAGTGTGACAACGCTTGCCGAGAGGGTCCAGGCAGCGGGGCTGCGTAACGGGACGCATGTCTACCTGCTTGAAAGCCACACGCATCCCACTGTGGATCTGGTGGGGTTCATAGAGGGTGGACTGTTCATCGAGGACCCGCTCCAGGCTGGGGTGGCGAACCTGAGCATCTCTATGCTTGACCGGGGCACGCGGCGGCGCGACCAGGCTGCGATATCCGAGGCGCTGGAGTCGAATGGTGCTCGC
Source organism: Candidatus Eiseniibacteriota bacterium (assembly GCA_023128935.1). Lineage (GTDB taxonomy): Bacteria > Eisenbacteria > RBG-16-71-46 > CAIMUX01 > WJJG01 > DAOVQB01. The sequence continues at coordinate 1,360 of JAGMDA010000223.1, forward strand.
CTGTCATATGGCCTCACGCCAGAGGTTGTGATACTCCGCGGGCGATGCCTTTCCGAGGACCTCGAACTCCTCCTGGATATCCTGGGCGATACACTGCTCGCGCCCACTTTTCCAGAGAACGAGTTGCGCCTGGTGAAGGAGGAGGCGCAGGCGGGCCTCAGGGAAGCGGCCTTCGACACATACGCGCGCGCCCACGATCGCGGAAGCGACCTGCTTCTTGGGCGGGATCATCCCTACGCGCGCGACCCGCTGGGGCGCGAGGAGATCCTGGATGAGCTGGAGCGTTCGGATCTGGAAGTCTATCACCGGGCAGCCGTCGCTGGGGCGCGCATGTGGTTGGCGGTTGTGGGCGACTTCGACCCCGGACGAATGCTGGCGCTCTTGGAGCAAAGCGTTGGGGCCCTGCCCCGGGGCGAGGAGCTAGCGCTGGGACAGAGACAAGGCCTGTTTCCCACGGGTATCCGGCGGGAGCACGTTCACATTGCTGATAAGGAGCAGGTCGATATCGTCTTCATGCGGCCGGGTGTGTCGAGAACGGATCCCCGGTTCGATGCTTTCGCTGTGGCGAACTTCCTGTTCGGGGGAAGCTTTGTGAGCCGGCTCAACCTGCAGCTGCGCGACGCAGAGGGGCTCACGTATGGAGCCCAAAGCACAGTCATCTCCGGACTCCACCCCGGGTTCTGGTGTGCGTATGTGGGTGTTAATCCCTCCCATGTTGAGAAGGCCGTGGAGGGCACGCTGCGCGAGATGGAACGGTTTGCCGAGGAAGGCGTGAGAGAGAGCGAGCTCGAGATAGCCCAACAACACCTGACCGGTTCCTTCCCGATCAAGCTCGAGACAAACCGTGCGGTCGCGGCGGTCTTGCTGGATGGTATTCGGTCAGGCCGCGGTCTCGATTTCATCGACCGCTATGCCGAGTATGTGCGAGGGGTCACGCCGGCGCAGGTCAACGAAGCTGCGCGCAGCATGCTCTCGATGCGTGATGTTGTGATCGCGAGCGCGGGCACACGGCTGTCTCAAGGCGTGACGTTGTGATCGCCAGCCAAGGCAGGTCACCTTAATTGGGCAGGTGACTTGGATTCCAGCATGCGGTATGCTTTGTTCTAGCAATGTGATCGACAGGAGGCTCGCAAGGAGGTTCCAATGCGTCGTATCACGATCGAACTACTCGCTCTTCCTCTTCTCGCCGGCTCAATGCTGTGTTTGCTGGCCGTATCTACTGCTAAGGCCTCGGCGGACAAGGTCGTTCTGGCCGAGTGCTTCACAGCCACCTGGTGAACGCCCTGCACCTATGCCCGGTGCGGGCTGGAGATCATGGAGGAAGAGTTCGGTCAACAGTTGATCGTTGCCTATCATCACAAATCCGACGTGTTCGAGATTCCCTGGGTTATAGAGCGTATGGAGATGTACGGTCCCGCGTGTATTCCACATGTGCGGATAGATGGGAAATACATCGTGTGGGGTGCTAGTTCCTGTGCCCAGGCGGCGGCGGCATACCGATCGTTGATCAATCAACGCCTGACGGAGACGGGCGGACTCAGTCCAGTGGCCATCGAAGGAGCACACTGGGTTGAGGGGGACACGCTTCGGCTCTTGGCAACCTTCACACTTGAAGAGCCCGAGACGCTGATTGATACCCGTGCATTCCTTCTAGTGCTCGCCAATAATCTGGAATATGGACTGTTGTTGTATCACCACGTCACCCAGGCGGCCTACGAGGAGGACGTGATTCTGGACCACGTCGGGGCCAATGCCCAGGTGACTGCTGCATTCGCGATTGACCCGGAGTGGGGTTTGGTGGAAGAGCTTGAATGCATCGCCATCATACAGCAGATGAGCGACAGCCTGACAGTCTACCAGTCTGCCCGTCTTCCGGAGACCGAGGCAGGCGGTATTGCCTGCGATCAGCCCCGCGCCAGGCCACGGATTCTTCATATCGCACCCAACCCGCTCTTGTACAGCCAGGGTTGCGGAGAGGCCAGGATCCAGGTTCGAGTTCCTGTTTGCCAGGTCCATGGGCGGGCCTTGCTGGAGGTTCTTGATCAGAGTGGACGGCGGTTGAGATGCATCCGCGTGAATCGATCACCGGGGAACCCGGGAACGCACACCGTGACCTGGGATGGGCGTGATCGCAACGGCCGTCCGGCGGAGGCTGGATCCTATTGGCTCCGGTTTTCGGGGTCCACTGGTGCGCAGGCTAAGCGGCTGGTTCTCATCAGATAGGAGCCAGCGCAATTCGGGGCGATGGGGGCAGTTGAGCCCAGACCTGCCTTGAAATCCGTCTCCCGTTCCCTCCAGATCCAGCTGCACCGCATGGACGTTGACAGGGGAGACATGAGACCGTAGCATCTTAGCAGGGTTTGGGGTGCCATCCCTCTGCACCTGAGGATCTGCGCTCGTATTTCCCTCAGATGCAGGAGGAGGTTGTCCCCGACGCGGGAGTTAGGCTTCTGCCCTCAGGCTGCTCATGTCCTGGAACTGCATTTACTGAACGTGGAGGCTCTCGGGAATCGAAGTCCCTGTGGAGCATCGGTAGCGGGAAAGTGAGCTGTGTGGAGCGATCACGGATTCGAACGCGGATTCAAATGCCTCTACAGCGAACTCCGGGCGATTGCCGAGCGCCTTATGCGCAACGAGCGCAAGGACCATACTCTGAGTTCCACCTCCCTTGTACACGAGGCCTTCCTCCGTCTGAGAGACCGGACGAGTCCGAACGACAAGGCACGCTTTCTCGCTTGGGCCAGCACGGAAATGAGACGAATCCTGATCGACCATGCGCGCCGCAAGCGCACGCTTCGCCGCGGTGAGGGCCGGCGTCCGGTGACCCTCAACGAAGAGATTGTGGGCATGGCACCACACACACTTGACATCCTCGTATTTGATGATGCCTCCAACGACTGTCCAAATGCAGTCAACGCCAGGAAGGTGTTATCGAACTCCGTCTCTTTGGGGGATTGACCGTCAGAGAGACGGCCGAAGCGCTGGGAGTCTCCGAGCGTACTGTGAAGAGCGACTTTCGCTTTGCCATTGCCTGGTTGCGCCGCGAATTTGGCGCCACGGAGACACCTGCTGCCGAATGATCCCAGTCGCCATCAACTCATCACGGAGCTTTTCAATCGAGCTCTCGAGCTCTCGCCTGAAGAGCGCTTGGCGCTCTTCCATCTCGTATGCGAGGGAGTTCAGCACGCGCACCAGAAGGCTGTGATCCACCGCGACCTGAAGCCTGGGAACATCCTGGTGCAGGAGGTTGATGGTAGGGCCTT
>JAGMDA010000224.1 GCA_023128935.1 Candidatus Eiseniibacteriota bacterium
GTGCTCACCGTTTCCACTGCTCACGGAAGCACGAGCTAAGCTCCGCTTGGAAACGGCTCCGCGCGGCCCCAGCTGGCGCACTCTCCCGCGTTTTCGCTCGAGGATTATTGCCGCATCGGGTCTAGACTGGTGGGCCTACGCTACCTGGCGGCGATCCTGCTTGGCGAAAGATTGACTCCGATACCCCAGGGGCCCCGCCCCTACCGCCGCGGGACCCCTGGGTCTCGACCTGCATCGGGATCGGAGTGTGCCGATACCGGCCCCGATGCATACATCACTCCGACCACTACTCCGAGTGATCCTCGATCCACTCCAGCACTGGTTGCCACACCAACTCGGGAGAATTCGAGGCGGTGAAGATGTCAATGTGACCGTACTCGAGCTGCACCTCGGGCGCTCCGATCGAGACATAGAGCTGGGTGATATCATCACTTCCCAGATACGAGAGGGTCGCTGCGGTGTACGGTGCGATCCCCCCGGCACCGCCGAGGTCAAACACCGGTACGGTAATGTCACCAAGATGATCGATGTAGGGGCTGTCCAACATCGCGAGGAGCTCGAAACACTCCAACTCGAAGAGAATCGGCTCATACGCCGCAGTGTTCTCGATGAAGTCTAGCCACTGGTCTACTGTGATAAACTGGAAATCAACGGGTAAGCCGCTCTGCAGAATCGGGGCGTGGTAGTGGGCATTGGTGTTGCCGAAGACCAACCCGCCACCGAAGAAAAGGGCACACTGGAGGTTCGTGAATCCTGGGATGTACGGCGAATCGCCCCCTGGATCGGTCTGCGCCAGAAAGGCTACATCCCGGAAGATGAGCGGATCCTCGTACTGTCCGGAGTCATAAACGTACTGGTAGTACTCCACCCCTCCTTGCGCCATTTCGATCCAGTCCGGATCGTCTGACCGGACACCGAGATCCGCCGCGATGAACCCCTTGACCTGACGGCGTGCATAGGGCCTCTGCGCCTCTTGATTCAGGAGGGCATAGCCGGTAGCCGAACCGCTGCTATAGCCCAGCAGCAGCATTTTATCGTGCCCGTTGCCGGTCACCAAGCGGACGATACGCGCAATGCGGAGACCAATGCCGAGATGATCGACCTCCCGCTGGATCCCCCAGTCCGCGAAGAATAAGAAGTTGGTTTCCTCCGCGGGAACGAGATTCCAGCCTTGGTCGATGCCCCATACGTCGACATCGTTCTGGGCGAGGTACACGGCGATTCCGAAGTCGCCAGGCAGATGAGGAGAGAACTGCCCGGGGATGAACATCCCCTCGAAGTCCTTGAGGTCCCCGTGGAGCATGAAGAGCGCCTGGTCCGTTCTAATCAGGTGGTAGGGGCTGTTTTCCCGGACGACGCGGTGAAGGCCGATCTTGTCGTATTGTCCGGGACCCGTGCGGACCGTTAGACTGTAATGTACGATGTCCCCAGTAATCGGCGTACGTTCAAAGAAAAGGAACGGGATATTTGCTCCGTGGCATTGGGCCACGCCAGCTTGACCCAACTCCTCCTCCGACGCTTCCACCGGCCAGGCTGCCTCTGTTACCAGAGCCCACGCCAGTGCTTCGGCATCGATGCCGATCTCCTGCTGAGGCTCGGGCGCGGATGGCACCGTCCCGCGCTCTTCCGAACATCCGAAAGCAATCAGTGTGATTCCCAACAATGCGAAGATGATACGTTTGTGCATGTCCCCCTCCTAAGATTGTGGGCCTGGGCACGTCTGGGCACGAAGCCGGTTGGTTCACATTCGCGAAGAACAGACTGGTCGGCGCCTTCCTCCTCGCGCCGCGACATATTCCCTACACATATAAAGGCGCAATTTGGACCTGATCGGGGCAGATGAAATTGAGCGTGCAGCAGGGTGCTGGGGCCGGGTCACATGCGCGGTCGCTGTTGGCTAGGGGCTTGACCCCGAAACCCCGATCTCGCGATTCACCTATCTGGATTGATGACGTAGGATAGCGTTTCAATCCATGACAATGAAAAGCAGTCAGAAACGGATTCACGAGGCCATGAAGGTTCCTGCATCGACGAACGGCTACAGCTCACGCCCTGATGTGAAAGCAGGTCCAAGAGTCAGCGGCCCCGTTGACCCACCGCACAGCACGACACATGTTGTGGGTAATAGAAAGCTCCCGCCAGAGGGCGGCAGGATGACCGCAAACCTACGCGGCCATCTCACCCCTCTCAACGGAAAGTGGGAGGGCATATGCCCCTATCGCATTAGGATCACCTCGCACCAGCGGCTGTCGCAGTCCTCGTAGCCGTAGCCACACTGCTCTCTCACGCCCCAGCAGTTCTGCAGGACATCGGGCACGTCATCCACCGTTTCCGGGTCGCCGTCCGGATCGGCGAACCACTGGAGCGCGGCGATCATGTGGAGAGGGTCTGTTCATCCATCTTCGCACCGAGGTGGTCGATGCGTGGCTCGCGCGTCCGGCGGTCAAGGTCCGGCTGGATCAACTAGCGGCAGGGCACAAGCATTGGCTCGAAAGCCGCAAGAGCGAGCGCCCCTTTCCCGGCGGCCCCTATGTGCTCCTGCACACGCTCTCGCACCTCCTGATCCAGTCGCTCGCCATGCGCTGCGGTTACCCCGCGAGCTCGATCCGCGAGCGGATCTACGCGGACGAGCAAGCGCGCGATCAGGTGGGTGATCAAGCGGGTGACGAAGCGGGTAACCAAGCGGCTGACCAAGCGGGACGATTCGGGATTCTGCTCTACACGGGCAGCCCCGACGCCGAGGGAACCCTCGGGGGCCTCGTCCAGGAGGCCCGGCACATCGAGGCTCACCTGGGGCACGCGCTGCGGACCGGTGCCCTGTGTTCGAACGATCCGATTTGCGCCCAGCACGCGCCGGGCGAGAGCATGGAGAGCCGCTGGCTCCACGGCGCCACCTGGATTCGAGCCCTCGAGGAGGCCGCTCTGCGCACGCCCCATCCGGACCTCGTGCGGCGCTTCGCCGATCGCTTGATCTCCAACGGGTGAAGGCGGCCATCGTGCTCTATGAGGAGATCGATTTCGCGCTTGTCGCGGTCCCGATAGAAGAAGAGATGCGGCGATTTGGCTCTGTGTCACCAACTCCTCAAGATCTCGGTCACCACAAAAGTCTCGAAGATAGGTCCTGCCATGGAGCCTGCCGCAAGCGTCTCCGGAGACGACCATTTGGTCAGGTAGCTGCAAACCCCCGTGTCGAGTGCGGAAGACGAAGCGCACCTCGACCAGCCTCTCTTTGAGAGAAGCCCAGAAGATTCACAATGCCCACCCTGCCGGCGAGGGTCTCGGTGATGCCGCGCATCATCTGGAACTGCTGGGAACCCGTCAGCCAGAAGTCCCCAGGTCTTCTTTCCTCGTCGATCGTGATCTTTATCAGTGGAAGGAGTTGGGGAGCGTATTGGATCTCATCGATCAGGATCGGGGGCGGATACCTCTGCAGGAAGAGCCTCGGGTCGCCGGCCGCGAGAGCCCTTGCGATCGGGTCATCCAGCGATCTTCCAATGCCCTGTCATGGTACATGTTAGGTCTCCCTGCGGCAGTTTTATGGCACAACTATGAATCTGCCAGGCCGTGAGCATAATAGCTGAGTAGACAGGTCGCACGGGTTCGCCGCGTTCCCGGACCGCAGTCGGTGGTCGAACGGAGCCACCGGCGGTGCTGCGACTCCATATGGCGCACCTAAGTAAAATAAACTAGACATAGTGTAAAGTTTACCGTACATTGATCCCATGAAGGTCAGACATGACATCCGAAGCCATCTGAGGCGCCACCGGCTTCTGGCCGATGGCATGACGCAGCAGGAACTTGCTGTAAAATCAGGAGTTACGCGGCAGACGATCCATTCGATCGAGAAGGGCAAGTACAGCCCCTCGGTCGGTCTGGCGCTGCGTCTGGCTGAGGTTCTTGGGATCCATGTGGAGGATCTCTTCGAATTGGGAAAGGAGAAGGAGGATGTCTAGGCTGCTTGCCCGACTCGGCTGGCACCCGACCCCTGCAACGCTCGTTGCCACCGGCGTCGTCATCCTGGGGCTTGTGCTCTGCAATATCAGTTGGGGCTATCTCTGCGTGGTGGCCCTTGGCGCTTTTGGCCCCGGCATCTTGCGTGAATTGGGGTTGCTGCGAGATAAGGACGAGTTCGAGCGGCGCGCCGCCCGTCGCGCCGGCTACCATGCCTACTTGGTGGGGGGGCTGTTCACGTTTCTCCTGGTATCCTACTTCCGCGCCAATGAACAGCCTATCCAGGAACCAGCTTCATTGGTGACCATGATCCTCATCGTGCTCTGGTTCACCTGGTTGCTCAGCTCCTTGCTGTCCTATTGGGGACCGCGCAAGACAGCCTCCCGGCTCCTTACCGTGTTCGGTTCCTTCTGGCTCTTGTTCGTCATCCTCTCCAACACCGGCACGGCGTGGAGGGGACCGATGGGTATCATCATGCATTCAT
>JAGMDA010000225.1 GCA_023128935.1 Candidatus Eiseniibacteriota bacterium
AGAATGCAGTCGCCCACATCGTGATCGGCCCAATCGACTCCGGGCCAGCATCCCACGGGCCAGGCACCGATCAGATCGCACTCTGGATTCGGTGGTGAGAAGGGAGCACAGGGTGATGTGCTGTGCAGGGTGAAGTCGTTATTGGCCGCATTGCAGAATAGCGGATCCAGCGAGATATTACCGCTCAGGCCAAACTGGGCCGCAACGCATCCCACCCAGTCGCCGCCTGCGTTACCGAAGAGGTCGCAGCAACTCAGCGTGGCGCTGCAGCCCGGGCTGCAGCAGACCGCCTCCCCGGCCGTGCTGAAGGCAATGATGGTATTCTCCATGGCGATATTTGAGTTCCAGTCGACCAATACCCCGCCTCCGCAGCTCCCTCCACCCGTCGCCGCGTTGCCTGAGAGTGTACAATTGACCAGGACAAGGCTGGTATTGTTTCCACAGTACATCGCGCCACCGCCCCCTCCGCCGGTGGCCGTGTTGCCCGCGAAGGTACAGTGGTCAATCGGGCTCCCAAGAGCATAGGTCGAGATCGCGCCACCCGACAGGGCGATGTTCTCCTTGAAGAAGCAGTCCACGATCGTGGGGTTGGAAACTCCCTGGACCTGGATGGCTCCTCCGTCCATGGCGGTGTTGTCGTGGAAGAAGCAGTTCACGACCGTGGGCCAAGCACTGACGCACCAGAGCCCCGCGGCGTCATAGGTGACTGTGTTCTCATAGAACTCGCAGGAATCCACCAATGGATATGTGCTGCCCCCGCACGCAACGCCTCCGCCATCTACGGCCCCGTTGCGTGAGAAGATGCAGTAGGTCAACGTGGGGGTTGCTCCATCGTCACAGGCCACGCCACCGCCGTTGTAGCCCCAGTTCTCATCGAAGATGACATTGGTAATCGTCGGCGAGGCTCCATCGCAGTATATGCCCCCGCCTCGGTAATCATGATAGCCGTGCACAATCGACACATTCTCAAGCACGGAGCTGGCACCCTCGCCGCTGTGGAAGTAGAACGCGCGGTGCGGATTGGCCTGCGTGCCCTGGCAGTCGATGACGCAGCCTTGCGCAGTGCCGCTCTGTGAGCGAATCGTGATCGCCCGGCCGCCGTAATCGAGATCACGGTTGCCGTTGCCCATGAAGGTCGCATCGCAGAGTTCAAGTATGTCACCGCTGGCTGACGCGTCGATGGCCGCCTGGATTGTAGTGAAGTCCCCGGTGCCATCCGGGCAAACCAGGAAGGTCATAGGGTTGATGCATCCCACTGGCCATGCGCCTACGAGCTGGCCGCACGGGCTATTGGCCGGCGCACACGGGGACACACTGCGGATCGTGAAGTCCTCATTGCCCGCGTCACAGAAACCGGGATACTCGGCGAAGTTGTTGCTTGAGCCGATGAAGCTCCCGGCATATCCCGGACCGCCCGCATTGCCATAGATGTCGCAGCAGGTGAATGTCGGATTGCAGCCCGCGGCGCAGTTGACCGCATCTCCTGAAGTACTGAAGGCCATGATGGTTCTCGCCAGGCTAGCCCTTCCATTGCTTGAGAACCCCAGAGCGCCGCCCACATAGGCTGCGTTGCCGGAAAACGTGCAGTTTGTGATCGTTGGAGGAAATGGGGTGAAGCCATAGCCGAACAACCCACCCCCGCCGGCTGTGACTGTGTTTCCGGAGAAGGTGCAGTACTCAAGTGAGTACATGGACTGATTGGCGTAGACGCCACCACCTTGAGTACCTGAGTTGCCGGAGAACATGCAGTTCGTGAGCTCGGGCTTGGCCCCGACAATCACCATCCCGCCACCGGCATTGGCTGTGTTCTCATAGAAGCCGCAGTCCTCGAGAGTGGGTACCCGGCTGATGACGGCGCCGTCAAAGCTCAGCCCGCCCCCAATTGAGCCACCTCCGCCGACTCCGGAGGACGAGTTATTGGCGAACACACAGTCATCGAACGCAGGCGAAGATCCGTAAATGCAGGCCACCCCACCCCCGGCCCGGGTCTGGAGAAGCCCCGAGACCGAGTTATCGGAGAAGACGCAGTTGATGAAGGTGGGGTGTGCAGGCGTTTCCTCTGGCGGGAATCCAATCCCCATGCTACCGACCAGCACCCCGCCACCTCTGCCATTGTATATGTATCCATTCTTGACCGTCACCCCCTGCAGCACCGCCTCGGGTCCCTCCCCATCACTGAACCAGAACCCACGGTGATTACTGCTCATGCTGCCCTGGCAATCTATGATGCAACTGCTCGGATCCCCGCTCGCCGAGCGCACGGTGATGTCCCGCCCGCCATACTCGATGTCGCGGTTACCGTCACCCGTGTATACCCCGTCGGCCAGCTCGACGATGTTGCACACCGCGGTGGTGGCATTGATGGCTGCCTGAATTGTCGGATAGTCACCGGTCCCGTCCGGGCGGACATGAATCACATTGAAGGGCCACCAGGGCCCCGGGGCGAAGCCGTGTCCCAGATCGTAGAAGACGAGCTTATCCGGATCGGACTGCACTAGGACGACCAGCACGTAGCCGAACTGCTCGGTTAAAGCCATCGTACATCCGCCCATGATGTCGTATTCAGGGGCCGTGCTGTAAATATCCAGCAGGAACCCATCGGTCGAGTACTTGTACAAATTCCCGCTGTAGTCAGCGGTGCTCATCCAGAGGCAGTCCTCGACCCCGTCGTATGCCAACCCATAAGCCCCGTCGATCGGACCGGTCAGCATCTCGCTGGATGCAACGCTGCCCCAATTCCCGTCCCAGGTCATCCTTGTCAGCGGCTCACTAAAGCCACAGGTGTAGAAATAGTCCCCGTCATGGGCCATGGCCCGGTTGGGGTTCAGGGGGCCCACGAAGTACCCATCGTAAGTGTGCGGATCGCTGTAGCCGTCGATCGACTGACTGTAACTTCCGAACATGTAGTCGCCATTGGAAGCCATGTCGCGGTGGCCCCAATCGATGGCCCCGGCACCCTGGGGCACCTGGTCGACCAGCGTTCCGTATTCATCATAGATGTAGAACTCGCACTGACCAGTGTGCTGATCCCCAGCGCTCACCCAAAGGCGTCCGCCCTGGGAGCAGTTGGTCCAGCGGAACCCCACACCGACACTGAATGGATTCTCGAGTTCAATCTCGAAGAGAATGGGGAATGAACCCCGGCCGTCCGGGGTTCCCACGGTTGGCGCAATATCCTGCGAGGCGTAGGCCCCAAGGCTCGTTATAAAACCGGTCATAATGAATAGCGCAAGCCCGCAAAGTGACCGTCTCATCTTGATCCTCCTCTCGAATAGCCGCCCTGTAAGCGATGGCTGACCTGCTCTCTCGGTTCAGCCCACACTTCTCATTCCTGGCTGAGGGGAAAATCTAACAGTTCTATGAGGAAGTCCCGCGCGAGGCGCTACATACACGGGGAGCATCAAACCTCGCCCGGATGGAAAACACGCCTCGCAGAGACGCGTTTTGCGAAGGTCTCACACTCAGCGAGTCCCACAGACGGGCCACGAGAATGCAGAAGGGGCCTCCCGATCAAGTAACCGGAAAGCCCCTTGCGTAACCCAGCAACCCTTCGCGGGTGCGAACGCTAGCGAACGACCATCACCTTGCCAGTGAGGGTCGGCCCCTCGGAATCCAACCGGTAGAAGTAGACACCGCCGGTCAGGTCCTTGCCGCAGTCATCGCGACCATCCCAGATCACGCGATGCGGACCCGCTTCCTGCAGGCCGGAAATTAACGTCCGCACGAGTCGCCCGCTCATATCGTAGACGCTCAGGCGCACCGGTTCGGACATGGGCAGTGCGAAGGCAATCGTCGTTGCCCCGCCGAACGGATTGGGACTCGCCGGCGCCAAGGACAGGATGTTCGCTTCGTTCCGGACATCGATGTCCTGATAGTCGCCGGCATACAATGTCACCGGGACGGTTGCGCGCCCACCGTTCGAGGAAATCAAAAGCTCGGCATGATAGATCCCCGCGGCGAACCCATGTGTATCGAAGGTGAGCTCGACCTCAGCGGTTTCATCGCTCAGAACCTCCCCACTGCTGGGGTCCATGCCGAGCCAATGGTTGACCGAAGATGACATCACACATATGTTGAATTCCAGCACCGATCCTTCCATGCCGATGTTCGAGATGTAGAGCGTATCCTTTGTGGTCGCCTCCAGTGGCACATAGACTATAAAGGACTCGGGAGAGACAGACATCTCGGGGACCAGCGCTTGTCCCACCTCGATCTCTGCGAAGTAGGGCATGCTATTGAAGTAGGTCACCGTCAGGGTGACAGATCCTTGTTCTGGAAGTTGCCCCACAATGGGGATCTCGGCCACGCCGGAAACATCCGTGAAGGCCGACCCCAAGAACTCACCGTCCAAGCTCAAACCGCACAGCGCCTCTTCCATGCCTGGCACGGTAACAGTGAAAGTAACCGCCTCGGGGTCGATCCACTCTTCATGCGCCACAGTAAGTATCCCTGGCGTGTTACTTCGAACGCGCAGGGAGGGATCCCCAAAGACGTGCCAGTTCTTGAACTCGGACATGCCGTTCCAGCCGTATTCATCCATCATCTGACAGGACCCGCTGAAGCAGAGTGCGCCGAAGGTGCGCTTCGCATCGGCTACCAGCAAGTCCACCGTCTCGTCCTGTGCGGCCATCGGCGGGGCCCAGCTCATGTTCACCGAGGAGGCATAGATGCCGACCGCACCCGTCGGCTGGCTGTCGCGCGCCGCCCTCATCCAGGCCTCGGCAAAACAGGTCCCGGCGTGGAATTTGCCGTTCGCGCAAGCGACCGAGACGATCCAAGGCAGCATGTTGTAGTTGACCAGTTGACCCACATGGTTGTTGCCGAAGCCGGTCGTTGACCATGAGGTCATACTGCCATGGCCGCAATAGTTGATGATGCTGCGGCCGTTGTTGAGCGCACTGGTGACCATGGCCGACGTCGCCTGCCAGGGCCAATGGGCGTAGATCGAGTCGACCTGTGTGTAGGTGAAGTTCAGCAAATCGGTCCTGATGTTTTCGATATGCTCCCAGTCCGCCTCGCCGTCATCTCCAATCCCAGCGCCT
>JAGMDA010000226.1 GCA_023128935.1 Candidatus Eiseniibacteriota bacterium
GCCCAAACCTGAAGTTGGCCGTTATGGAATAGTCGCCGTTCATAGTGATGGTGGTTGTGGCGGAGTTGACATCCGCGATGGTGCCCACGTCTCCAGTCCACTTGTCGAAGTGATAGAGAAACCCTGTACTCGCTACCAGCTCGACCTCCGTTCCGGTGTCATAGGTAAAAGCCCCCTCGCCAGGGGTGCGTACTGAACCCACGCCAGTGCTGGAGATTGTAAGGGTGCGTAGATAAGCCGTCAGCCAGGGGTCAAAGTGGACATTTCCCGAAACAGGGTCTCCAGTGCCATCCGCGATCCTGCTGGTGACAGGATCGGCGGTGCCACCACTGGGACCGCTGGCGTGGCCCCACCAGTTTTCGGTGGCGTCAACGGTGACCGTGCCATCTTCGGCATAGAGCCCGTAGTCGCCGTTTCCAGTGAGGCTGTTGAACTTGACGAGCGCGGTGCTGTTGTCCAGCAGGCCGCCCCGGGTGGTTATGCCCTCTGTAGCACCAGTGAGGACATTGTGACTGACGGTGACCTCACTTTCGTTCTCGATGGAAAGCCATACGGCAAAGTCACCACCATCAGCATCGACGATGAAGCCAGCTTCATCCCCACCAAAGAAGGCTATCTCAGCATCCAGTTCTATGCTGATAGAGCCGATAATAGTGGTCACCTCAGCCCCATGTGCCGACTGGAGGGTCAGGGACTTGTCAATGTTCAGGTCTTCCTCGTATTCTCCCTCCGCCGCTATGATGGTGTCGCCAGGAGCTGCCGTATCAATGGCGCCTTGGATAAAACTCGTCGGGTCCACGCCCCAGATCATCGGCTCGGTGCCGAGCTCGGCGCCCAGCCACGGCGAGTAAAGTACCTTTGCGGAGACGTCGTCGCCATCACCGGGTCCTACTCCGCCGGGTCCACTGCCATCGCCCCACCAGTTTTCGGTGGCGTTAAGTAGCTGGCCTCCATCGTTCCGCACGCCACGCCAGGAATTACCGGCGATGTTGTTGAAATTAACGGTGATTCCTTCAAGCTCTGTCTGGTCAGGAAACACATAGATACCATGGAGATTATCTGTGAAAGTATTGCCTTCCACGTTTACATTCTCGGAAATGGGCCGGTCGTGGTGTGACTTCTCGAAAGTCATGGCCGCGCCATTAACATAACCAGTTACAGTGTTGTTTCTAATTTTGGTGTTAAGGAATTGGGCGCTGATGCCTACGCCCTCATTAGCGAAGTCCCTTATCAGGTTGCCTTCGATAAGCGAATCTCTGAGGTACCCGGTGATGCCAAACTCCGAGTTAACTACTTCGTTGTTCCTGAAGGTCGCCACAGTCGGGGGGGCCGGCAGAACGGCACCCGCGTTAATGGCTACTTTCGCACCTTCCACATAGCAATACTCGACCGCTGCTCCCATAGTGAAGGTGAGGCTAATCCCAAAGTCACCGGGGTGCAAGACACGTACGTTTTCGACGGTAATATCAGCCGCCATTAGTCCAAACTCTGGAGTCGCGATTCCGTGCCCGGCATTCTGCACCGTCAAACCATCAATCACGACGACACGGCCGGCAGCGGTAAGTATACTGATCCCTATTTCCTCCTCATCTGGTTCAATAATCGTTTCAGCCCCACTGGGATTCCGTGCGTCAACGCCGGCCTGGGCACCCTTTAAGGTCAACGACTTGTCAATGACAACACTCTCCTCGTACAACCCCGCCGCTACTATGATGGTGTCGTTATCCGAGGCAGCATCTATGGCTCCCTGGATAGTGTCGTAGTCATCGGGCACATAGATGATGTTGCCATCTGCCCAGACCGGCGCCGCCGTCACCAGCCCCAGGCTCACCACCAACACTACGGCAAACAGAATGCTAAATATCTTTTTCACTTCTTTCTCCTTTTATCACTTTTTTGTTGCTTTATCGCCCCCTCGATCAGCGGCCTAGCGGCCTCTTCATCACACAGCTTTCAGTTTGCCAAGGATCACTCCCCCTAAAAATACAAAACCGACCTTTTGAAGGTCGGTTGCATCGTTACCTGCTCGCACTTAGGTGACCAGCTAAAGGCGCCGCATCGTCTCTCCCCGTAATCTCTCTTCCCCACAACTCTGTCACTTTTGCTCCTCACGCCAATCAACACATCGGATAGGGAACGCCCCATTTTTTCAGAGACCTACCCAGTTGCCAGTTAATATGGTAACACCTAAATATTAAGATTTTGTTAAGATGTGAGAGAATCGGACAGGCATTAGGCGCACCCTTTTGATTTTCAAAGATTCTTCCCACAATTTCATCCGCATTTGGTAAAAAAGTCCATAAGTTGAGTGATAGGAGCTGACCGCAGCCTTTCATACCAACCCATAATGGCCAGCCGATGAACTGCAAAATTCCTGAGGTTTTTGTGAAAGACTCACCTCCGATGTGATCGGAGAATTTGTGTTATATCTTCGAGGTGCTGCTATGGAGACCTAATCAGAACTCGCGCCTGTTCTCCAGGGCTTGCCCTAAGGTCAAATCATCAGCATATTCCAGCTCGGCCCCAAAAGGCAGGCCACGAGCCAGGCGAGTGACCCGAATGCCCAGAGGCGTGATAAGCCGTTGCAGATACATAGCCATAGTT
>JAGMDA010000227.1 GCA_023128935.1 Candidatus Eiseniibacteriota bacterium
CTGGAAGAAGCTCTTTGCCGATCCCCTTACCGTTCAGACCCCCTCCGGCCCGATCCTGATCCAGCCCCAGCGCACCAACAACATCCTCGAGCAGTTCTTTCGCCGCCTCAAGCGCGCCAACCGCCGTAGGACAGGAAACGCCTCCTCAAGTCGCATGCTTCGTACGATGCTCGCCGAAACCCCGCTGGTTCGGAACCTCGAGAATCCTGACTACATGAGGATCCTGCTCGGCGGGAGAGCAACTCTGGAAGAGGTGTTCGCCGAGATCGAGATCGACACATTGCGCGAGGCCTTCCGAGAAGCTCGGGACGCTCCCGAGAAAATCCCCTCGAAGCTCAAGCCCCTTATCAACATGCCCAACTTCCCGGAGAAACTCGTCACCATGGTCAGGAGGGCTGCCGCATGACCTGAATCCAACCGGATTTTGCGCTAATAGGAATTTTGCGCTAATAGCACCCCTCGGCCGCATACTACAAGACATTTGCAGTACAAAGTCCTTGCGGTACAAGAGCTTTGTAGTAATATTGGGACATGCTTGAAGATCCACTACTCAATCGAACCGAAGAGACGGCGCGTCTCACCGCTGCTTGGAGTGCAGGCAGTACGGGACGCCCGCAGCTCGCCGTTCTCTGGGGACGGCGGCGGGTAGGAAAGACCTTTCTCCTTTCTCACTTCGTGGAGAGCAAGCGCAGCGTTTTCTTCGCCGCCACCCGCCAGGCTGAGGGTGTAGAGTTGAGGCGCTTCGCTGATGCCATCCGGCGTGACCTCGGAGATCGGGCTGGAGACCTGGCAGCGGGAGGCTTTCCAAACTGGGAGGTGGCGCTCCGCTTTGTGGCAACCCTAGCCGAAGAAGCACCCCTGGCGATTGTGCTGGATGAGGTTCCCTACCTGGCTCGTTCGAGCCCGGGCTTCGCCAGCATTGTCCAATCGGTCTGGGATCACCTGCGCCAGGGTACCAAGCTGCTCCTTATCCTGACTGGTTCTGCCGTCGGGATTATCGAAGAGATGCTCGGCTCCGGGGGGGCGTTACGCGGGCGGCCTGCGCTACAGATGCGTCTTGATCCTCTGGATCCCAAGCAGGCACGTCTCTTCTTGCCGAAGCTCACATCTGCCACGTTCTGCGAGGCCTACGCGGCCTGCGGCGGATATCCCCTCCATCTGAAATCATGGGACCAAAATCTCTCAACCCTGAGGAATCTTCGCCGTCTGGCTTTTACGGCTGGGGGGTTGTTGCTGGAGGATGCCGCCGGGATTCTCTCGGAAGAGCTTCCCGACAAGGGAGGATACCTGAGAATCCTGGGCGCCCTCGGCCGCGGGCGAACCCGCCATTCGGAAATCTCAGGGGAAGCAGAGCAGCGTGTGGATCATCCGCTCGATGTACTGATTCGATCCGGATTCCTGCGCAAGAATCTACCCTTGGGAGCGCCAAAAGGTGCTCGACCGACCTATGCGCTCAATGATCCCTACCTCGCGTTCTGGTTTGGGGTGCTCTACGCCGAGCGCACTCTGATCGAAGGAGGACAGGGACGAGCGGTCGAGAAGCGTACGGCGCCGCTCTGGCAGAGCCACTTGGGGCGCACATTTGAGGAACTGGTTCGTGGACACGCGCAACGGTTGGTTGGGTCGGGGGCGTGGCCGCAAGACTTGATCGTAGGGCGTTGGTGGAGCCAGCGGGGTGTGGACTGTGAGGTGGACGTCTTGGGCCTCCAAGGGAAGAGAACCGCCTTAGTAGGCGAAGCCCGGTGGCAAAAAGCGCCCCTTGGCAGCAGAGACCTTGCCAATCTTCGGGTAAAGCTCAGCCACGTGCCCCATCCCATCGCAGAACCGATCCTGACCCTGTGGGGCCGATCCGGGGGAAGCGACGCAATCAAACGAGCGGGGGCCACCGTCTTTGATGTGACTGATGTTGTGGACGGCGTGTAATTCGCGGCCCATCGCACAGGCGGCTGAGTCTTCCTCCGGGGCAAGTGCGGACTTCCAAGTACGTACGGAAGGCTCTCGACAAGCATTTGCATGCCCTGTTGCGTCTCATCAGCGAAACAGGGGGATGATTATGGTTGGCTTCGCCGCATCGCTTCAGCTCAGTATTGCCACAGTACTTATGTGCTGCTTCAGTTGAAACGCGACCCCGCTTGGTCGGCGAGGGCCATCCCCAGCGGTCCACGCCGCAACTCCTTGAGATCCAATCGAATCTACGGTTCTATTGACGGTCATATTGTCATATAGTATGATATTTGACGATAGATCCGACACCCATCGACAGGAGGATCTCATGGATGTTCCACGCAGCATTGATCTTCGCGCCCTGCTGGAGAAGAAGTCGCACTTCTTCTTCGGTCCCCGCCAGACAGGAAAGACCTTCTTGATTCGCCGTACCCTTCATGGTGCCCGGGTCTACGATCTTCTCGACACTTCGGTCTTCCTGACCCTCAGCCGGAATCCGGGCCAACTGGCGGAAGAACTCGTCCCCGGAGACCGCCTGGTGGTGATCGACGAGATCCAGCGCCTGCCGGAACTCTTGAACGAGGTTCATAGGCTGATCGAGTCCCGCGGCATCCGTTTTCTCCTCACCGCATCGAGCGCCCGCAAACTCCGCCGCGGAGGCGTTAACCTCCTGGGCGGGAGAGCGCGAACCCGACATCTGCACCCGCTCACATACAGGGAACTCGGCGAGGAGTTCGATCTGCGACGGATGGCAGAGCGAGGGCTCCTACCCGCCATCTACTTCTCCGACGACCCGGCCGCCGACCTCGAAGCCTACGCAGGATCGTATCTCCAGCAGGAGGTGGTGGCCGAGGGGGCCATCCGCAACGTCCCCGCTTTCAGCCGGTTTCTGCGCATCGCCGCGCTCTGCAATGGAACCATTATAAACTACACGAACGTAGCGAACGATGCCCAGGTACCGAGAACCACCATCTATGAATACTTCGAGATCCTGAAAGACACTCTCATTGTCCACGAACTCCCCGCCTGGAGAAAAACCGTGAAGAGAAAACCCGTGGCCTCATCGAAGTACTACTTCTTCGACGTCGGTGTCACAGGCGTTCTGCAGGGAAGGGCGTTCAAGCCGGGGACCCCGGAGTTCGGACAAGCTTTTGAAACCTATATCCATCACGAGCTGCGCTGCCGTAGCGACTATGCCTCCCGCGAGATCTTGAGCTACTGGAGATCCACATCTGGATACGAGGTCGACTTCATCATCGGCGATCACACGGCGGTCGAGGTGAAAGCCAAAAGGCACGTGGCCGCCAATGATCTCAAAGGGCTGCGTGCCCTGGCCGAGGAAAAGAAGCTCAAGAGGTTCCTCTGCGTTGCCATGGAACCCCGCGCGCGGGAGGTCCAGGGGATCCGGATTCTTCCGTGGGCGACGTTTCTGGAATCGCTCTGGTCGGGCGAATTCGACTCCGAGTAGAGGAAGCTATCTCTTCCATGAATCCCGTCAGCCTTGGGCCACGCGACCTTACAGCTTTGATCCTCAGCCCCATACAGATGATAACACTACTTCTTGGCACAATAGCATCGGTCATCAGGTCACGCCAGGCGCCCGGGATCGGAGATCAAGTAGGCTATGGTATACTCTAGGTTGGACTATTCACGAAGTCGCAGTAGCGGGTTCGTGCATTGTCCAGGCTAGTGGACATCCAGTGTTCACGCGGCATCAGAGCAGAGCAGACGAATGGCATGAGGCTGAGATGAGCAACGGAATTTTGAAGGCAGCGGGCATGCTGCTGATCCTGGCGGTGACGCCGGCGCCGGCCGCCACCGCGGATATACTCTGGACCAAGACGTTTGGTGGCAGCGAATACGACTGGGGGAGGATGATCCAGCAGACGAGCGACGGCGGCTACGTCGTTGTGGGAGACACCTATTCCTTTGGTGCCGGTCATTTCGATATCTGGTTGATCCGGATGGGTGTGGATGGGGATACACTCTGGACCAGGACCTATGGCGGCGCCAACGAGGAGCGCGGCTACTCGGTCCAGGAAACTGCCGACGGCGGCTTCATCATCGCGGGGACAACCGGATCCTATGGTTCCGGGGCGTACGATGTCTGGTTGGTCAAGACAGACGGCGACGGCAACCAGGAGTGGTCGCAGACATTCGGCGGGAGCCTGTGGGATTGGGGCTGGTCAGCGGAAGAAGTCATCGGCGGAGGGTATATCATCACCGGCTACACAGAATCCTACGGCCCGGGTGTCAGTGCTGTCTGGCTGATCCGAACAGACAGCGAAGGTGCCCTTCTCTGGGATGAAACCTTCGGCGGGAGCAGTTCGGAGTATGGTTGTTCTGTACAACAAACGCTCGATGGGGGTTTTATTGTTGTAGGTGATACCTACTCCCATGGAGCGGGCAGCCGTGATATCTGGTTGATCAAGAC
>JAGMDA010000228.1 GCA_023128935.1 Candidatus Eiseniibacteriota bacterium
CTGATGTCTGGTTGATCAAGACCAACGGTGACGGCGACTCCCTCTGGACAAGAACATTCGGTGGCAGTGGCGACGACTACGGTTGCTCAGTCCGGCTGACGTCGGATGAGGGTTATGTCGTTGCCGGATACACGGAGTCCCGTGGTGCGGGGGATGATGATGTTTGGCTGATCAGGGCAGATAGCAACGGGGACACACTGTGGACGGAGACTTTTGGTGGGAGCGGATATGATCGGGGGAGGTCCGCCTTGGAGACTGCTGATGGCGGTTACGTCATCGCAGGTGAGGTCTTCTCGTATGCAAACGGGGCGTATGATATCTGGGTGATCAAGACTGGCACGGCCTGCGGAATCGAACAGAGACCGGGCAGCGCAGGTATCTGCATGGCTCTCTGCAATCGGCCGAACCCATTCGGAGAGACGACCGAGATCTCATTCAGTGCAGCAATTCCTGGGATCGCGCTGCTGAGAATCCAGGATAGCGAAGGGCGGTTGGTGAGGCAGTTGACGGTGCCGCAGCAGATCGGCGGGAACCGCATTGTTTGGGATGGCCGGGATACTGAAAGTCGGACGGTAGGTTCCGGGATGTATCACTATCGTCTTGAAAGGGAAGGCGGTAGCGTGGGCAGTGGTAGGATGCTCCTGCTGCGATAGGGGCATATGCCCTACGAGTCGGTGACTTCAGTGCCACGCCGCCCTACACGCTTGTCCATTCCATGAATCCCGTCCGCGCCAGCGGCATAGATGAAGTTCGTGTCGCGCTGGCCAATGTGCGGGTTATAGAAGTCGATCGCGTGGGTCTCTACGTCATCGAAGACATCCTTCAAAGCAGCCAGGAAGCCGTCGCTGGCGCGGTCGGCCGACCAGAGCGCAAAGACCCCGTCCGGCTTGAGGTGTTCCTTCAGCCGCCGGAGCCCCGCCGCCGTGTAGAAGCTCCCATGGCCGGCGTCCAGCAGATACCGCGGGGAGTGATCAATGTCCAGGAGCACGGCATGGAAGCGTCGCTCCGGCGCCCCTCCGACCAGCGCGAAGAAGTCCGCGCAGCGTAGCTCGCAGCGGGGATCGGTGCTCAGCTCACGGCCGAGGGGAACCAGCTCCCGGCGGTGCCAGTCGATGATCTCCGGCAGCCTCTCGACAACGACGACCGAGCGCACCTGAGGGAACTGCAGGGTGGCCTGCGCGGTGTGGCCGAGGCCCAGGCCGCCGATCAGGACGTCGCAGGGGAGCTGGCCCAGCCGCGGCAAGACGCGCGTTGCCAGCGCCCGCTCTGAATCATTGACCAGGCTGGACATCAAGAACTCGCCAGCCAGCCGCACCTCGTAGACCACGGCGCCCGGCACCGAGAGCGCGTGGCGGCGCCAGAGGGTCAGCTCCCCGAGCGGTGTTGCGCGATAGTCGAGTTCCTCGAAAGTAGCGTTCATGGACTCAGCTCTCCTCCGCCGCCGATCACGTCTCCTTGAAGGCAAGGGAAACCTGACCGCCGCTATTCTACGGCTTGTACTGATCATTTGCCGCCGGTATTGTGCGCCATCTTCTCACCACTGACATGAAGGTATTGATCAATGAGGATACCGCTCGGCTATCCAAGTAGCGTCGAGGGCGAGACACTGGAAGTCGATTTCTACTCCGAGGAGGACCTGGATGCCCTGCTACGAGAACTGTCCATTCAGTAGCTAGGACCACCTGGTCGGTCTGGCTGTCGGTCTCGCGCGCGGCGGCGCGTCTACCTGCGGCTGTCCGCTGCCGCCAGAGGATCTTGGTCGGTGCGGTGCCGTTGACTTAGGAGCCACGCTGGTGTAGTTCTTATTCAGATCTGAGAAGTTTCAAGATTGAATAGGACATGCGACCCTCAGGAGCCAAACATGCGTTTCGAGACCTCGAAGCCCGTTTCCGGGCCCGAGTTCTGCAATCGGGTGAGGGAACTGGCGAGGCTTGAAGATGCGGCGAGCGCACTCAGGCACGGAACCACTCGCTACATTGCTCTCCTCGGTCTCAGGAAGATGGGAAAGACAAGCCTCCTCTCGGAGTACATGCGCCGCGTCGAGGCCCCAAACATGGCGTGCTTTGCGATCGACTGCTGGGAAAAGAAGTCTGCGCCGAAGGTCTTCTTCCGTGAATACATTGCGAAAACAGTGGATGCTTTTGTCCGCGCCACGCGGCCGGAAGGGATTGACCTCTCCCTGAAGGCGAGCTTGGTCAGTCAGGCCTCCTTGATGTCATGCCTGGCCGACCTGCGGGCGCTGAAGCTGCGCAGCCTCCAGCGGGCGTCGGAGATCCTCCTCGAGATCCAGTCCGACAACATGTCAGATGTGGTCATCGAGGCGGCCATCAACGCGCCCGAGGAAATCGCACAAGAGACGGAGACATTCTGCATCGCCGTGATCGATGACTTCCAGGAGCTGCAGCACCTGAACGCGTTCAAGTCAGTTAAGGAGAACCTTGGAGACATTTACGCTTTCTTCCGTGCATGCTGGCAGAGACACCGAAGGGTTAACTATGTTCTGTCCGGATCGCAGACGACGGCAATGCGTGAGATCTTGACCGGTGAGCGGGCGCCCTTATTCCAGCACTTCGACCTCATGGAGGTGGGACCTTTCAGCGAGGAGCATGCACTGGAGTTGCTCCGATCCCGCTCAGCGGACGAGGGAAAGCCGATTCCGGACGCAATTGCGGCGCGCACGATTGCCACCATCGGCACCTGCCCGTTCTACCTGCAAGTCGTGGGTTCGGAGCTGTGCGGCTTGGAGGAGATCAACGATGACGGTTTCAAGATCGCACTGCAACGCCTGCTGTTCGAGGAGAGCGGGCGGCTGCAGCTGTACTTCCGCGACCTCGTCGGGCGGGTCGTGGGTAGATCGTCGTCCATCGAAAGAACCTTGGTTGCCATCGCACAGGAGCCGGCCAGACTGAGTGATCTGGCGCGACGCCTGGGGACGGCTCCCGGCTCACTGAAGTCCTGGATCAACCGTTGCCAGGGTTTGGTTGCATCGGAAGATGGCATCTATCGAGTCACCGATCCGTGTCTGGCCTTGTGGCTTCGAATGAAGTCGGACGACCGGGCGGTGCTTCCCACGATCGTTCTCGGCAACGAAGCCGAGCAGCTCGTCGCGCGAAGAATGGCAACCGCGGGCTTCGAGCTCGTCTTTCAATCCCGCGCCAGTCGTGGAGCGTTCGACCTGCTCGCCGTGCTAGAAACGACCGAAGTCGGGGTGCAGGTCAAGAAGGCCGGCCTGCCCTTCTACCTGTCGAGGGACGAGCTACACCGCATGCAGCATTGGGCAAAACGCCTTGGTTGGGTCCCCGTGCTGGCTTTGGTGGAGGAGAGCGAGGTACGATTCTACCCCGTCCAGTCAAGGCGCGGTTCTTCCCGGCGATGTCGTTTTGACCGCAAGACACAGCAGGTCGAGAATCTACTGGACCTCACCGGGGGGCCCTAGCCCACTTGTGAATCCCGAAAACTCCATCCGTGTGCTGAAGTTGTCTGCGTCAGGGCACGCCGCGCCTGCCATCCCGGGCGGCTAGAGCGCGTCGATCTGCTGCAGCAGGTTGTCGATTCTCCGCCGGCGATCGGCGCTCCGCACTAGGGGCTGGGCTTTGAGAAGAGCCTCGCGGGCCAGATCCGGTTCCCCACGCCCGAGGAGCAGCTTGCCGAGGACATACTGCGCTTCCCCATGCCGAGGTTCGATATCCACCGCCCGCTGGAGGCTGGCCAGGGCCTCGGTCGTGTCGCCACCGGCCAAGTGCCAAATGCCAACGTTGTAGAGAATCTGTGGGCTCTCGGGTTCGAAGTCGAGGGCCTGCTTTAGGTAGGGGCCGGCGTCCTCGTGCTCGCCGCGGCGGGCGTGGGAGAGGGCCAGGGCCAGCAGCGCCCCGACACTCGAGGGATCGGTATCGAGCAGAACCTTGAGGTGCTTGCGGGCACGGATAGGGTCGTCCAACATCTCGTAGATGCCCGCCAACTCGTACAGGGCGGCCACCGCGGTGGGCTGGGTCTCGAGGATCTTCTCGGCGTGCATCCGCGACCCTTCGATATCGCCCATTGTGCGCATAATGCGGCACATGTAGTAGCGGGCGGTTTCGTGATCGGGCTGGATCTCCAGCGCACGTTCGAACTGCTCCTTGGCGAGAAGTGGTTGCTTGGCCTCGAGATAGTAGGCTTTCCCCAGGTGAGTGAGGGCTGAAAGATTGTCGGGATCGGCCTCGAGGACTTGCTGGAATTGGCGGATGCCGATGAGCTGGTGTCCGCCGCGAACGTTCTCCATGGCCAATCCGATCAAATCGAACAGCCAACGCATTTCATGGGGGTCATCCTTGCCCAGGACGTCATCCAGTGAATTAGAGATCGCCCGTGGGCGGGATTCGTTTGAGATGTAGCCCAGGGAACTGAGCTTGCGCAATGCCTCCTCATCGGGACTCGAGATGGAGGCATCGGCCGCTGAGGCCTTCCAGCGATCGATCGCCGCGCAGAGTTTGGCCGTCAGCCGCTTAACAGCCTCCGGATTTTGAGCGGCGCGGTCATAGATCTCCCCGGGATCCTCATCCACGTGATAGTAGCGGGGCTTGGGTCCGTGGATGAGCTTCTCGGTGGCGGTGCGCAGCCCGCGCAGCGCTCCCCAGCGGCACTGCAATGACGGCACCATGGATTCCATGTAGATCTCCCGCGGCGGCCCGTGGCTGTTGCTGCCGCGAACCCCTGCCGCGAGGGACTTACCCTGGACATCATCCGGAATGGGCTGCCCCAGCAGCTCGAGCACCGTCGGCATGATGTCGACGGTTGAGGCGAGCTGATCCAGGCGGCGTCCCGGCGGCTCACCGGGCATGAC
>JAGMDA010000229.1 GCA_023128935.1 Candidatus Eiseniibacteriota bacterium
CGCGCTCTGGGCACCCCGGCGCCGGGGCAGGTCGGGGCCGGTCCAAGGCGCAGCCGTGCTGATACTGTCGCTGGCGGCCCTCTGGGTGCTCAACCCGCTCAGCTTGATGGACCCGGGTGGCTGGTTTAGCGGCATGATCCGAGAGGCGCACGTGCAGCGACTCTTGAGTACGCAAGCCCCTATTGGGGTGCAGCGGGGCCTGTATCCGATCACCCAAGGCCTGCATATACCCGGTCTGATCTTGCTGATCGTTGCGGGAGCGAGGTGGGCAGCGCAGTGCCGCGCCGGCAACCTGGCCCCGTTGGTCTCTCTGGTGTTACTGCTGCTCGGGGTGCGCAGTGGATTTGCATCTGATGCTCCGCTCTTGATCCTGATGCCCTGGGCGGCATGCGAGGTGGGCCAGGGGTGGGGAGTCATAGCGGCCGCGATCTCCAAGCGTCTGCAACATGCGTGGTTCCTGCGCCTGCTGCCCCTACTTCTGATCCTCCCGCTGCTGGCCGTCACTGCCGGGCGCTGGGAGACGCCCAGCCGGGAGGCAGCTGGGCGGGCCAGTGCCGTGGCCTGGCTGGAGGAGAACCTCGCTCCGGGCAGTCTGGTCGTCCATGATGCAGCCTTTGCAGCGCCTGATTCATCCCGCCTCATCTGGCTGGGAGTGCCTTTCCATAGCACGCACCCTGCGATCTACCGCGGAACGTACTGGACCGGCTGGTACCGCGCAGCGCGGGCGGTGGTGATAAGCGAGCGGCTGGTCATGCGCTTCCTAAGACAGCCCCGTGAAGGCCGGGAAATGCTGGACTTCTACACGCACCTCACAGAAACAGCGGATGCCGATCGAGCCTTCGGGCGCCCGGCGGGGCGGCGCACGCGCGTGCTACTATTCTCGCCCGAGAAAGGGGCAGCGCTGGGAGAAGCCTGGCGCGAGCGCGTGGCCGCGGGGGCCGCATCTGGGTTGCCCGGGGTCTTCCTGGGATCGCTCGGCGCGGCGCTGACACAAGCGGGCAGGGCGGGTGCGGCCACCGATTTGCTGGAGGAGAGCCTCTCGGCGGGCTATGAAAACGTGGGCATCTGGATGAATCTGGCAAACGCCCACTTGGCGTTCGGCCGGACAATGGAGGCTGGCCGTGTGCTGGATGAAGCGTGCACGCAGCATCCCGATTCGTGGCAGCTGCAGTACAACCTGGGGCTCATCCTGACACGCGCTGGTTTGTGGGAGCGCGCGGTGCGGACCCTGGCGCGCCTGCAGCGGGAGTGGCCGCGCTCGGCTTCGGTGGCCTACCTGCTTGGGCTCTCACTCGCCAATGATGGGCGGCCAGAGGCGGCCCGGCGTCAGCTGGAGCGGGCCCTGGAGCTCGATGTGGATCTGCCGGAGCGCGAAAGGGCCGAGGAGTTGCTGGAGTTACTATCAGAGCAGGGTCGATGAGAACACTACTGCGCCTGCCGAACTGGGTGGGTGATACCCTCCTGGCGCTGCCCGCCCTGGAGGGATGTGCGCTGGCTGCGGAGGCGGACCTGGTGCTGGCCGGTCGCCGGCTTCCATTGGAGCTGACCGCACACATCTGCCCGGAGGCTCCCCGGCTGCTGCTCAAGAAGGGCCGCGGGCCGGGACTGACTGCCCTGGCTGCGGTGCGGGCCTTGCGCAAAACGAAGGTGCCGCGGGCAATCATCTTCACGCCCTCATTTTCATCGGCCCTGCAAGCCTACTTGGCGGCCATCGAACGCCGGATCGGTTGGGTGGAGCAAGGGCGTGGTCTGCTGCTTACCGAAGCGGTGGAGCGACCGGCCCGGGGCGTGATGCACCTATCCGCTGAGTTTTGTGAACTCGCCCGGCGCGCCGGCGCCGAAAGCTTCCCAGAGCTTCCAGTGCTTCCCCCGGCAGACGATGCCCGGGCCAAGGTGCATGCATTCCTCCAGGAGCACAGCCCCACACTGGCGGGGCGATCGATCCCGGGAGTTGCACTCTGCCCTGGCGTGCAGTATGGAGCAGCCAAGCAATGGCCCGTGGCGCATTTCCGGCACCTGAGAAAGAGCCTCGAGGCACAGGGCATCGGAGGTGTCGTGATCGGATCGCGGGCGGAACGGCAACAAGCTCAACAGGTTCTAGGCGGGGCGGGGCCCACCTGGAGTAACGCGGCGGGCGAGGGTTCGCTCGTTTTCTCGGCAGAGCTCCTCCGAGATATGGACGCCGCGGTCTGCAACGACACGGGATCCATGCATCTGGCGGCGGCGGTGGGGACACGCGTGGTAGCCATCTTCGGCTCAACGGATCCTGCCTGGACCCGCCCGCTGGGCGTAGGCCACCGGGTCCTGTGCGATAATTGGGAATGCGCGCCATGTTTTCGCCGCGACTGTCCCCGAGGTGATCCTGCGCCCTGCATGGCCGAGATCACACCTGAGAGGGTTGGCCAGACCGTTCTGGAGCTGCTTGCGGACGCTCACAGATCAGGGGGGAGGAGCCGAAGCCGGGTCCGTAGAGGGCTCGCTGCGAGTATCCGCAGCCAGCACCCCGTTCAGGAGCGCGATGTGAGGACTTCTCTGAGCGCCGGGTCCTCTGCGGACCCGGCCTCGGCGGAGCTTGGTGAGAAATCCGCCCCAGACCAAAGGGGCAAGGCCATCTTCCTTGACCGAGATGGAACGATCTGCGAACTCGTCGCCTATCTGCGAGCCCCGGAGCAAGTCCGCCTCCTACCGGGCGTGGGTCCGTCACTGCGCGATGCGCGTGGGGCGGGATTCAGGTTGGTTGTGGTGACCAATCAATCGGGGATCGCCCGGGGATACTTCTCACGCGAGGAGGTCGATGCGGTCCATGCAGAGTTGCAGAGACAACTGAGGCTGCACGCCGTGCAGATCGATCGCTTCTACATCTGCCTACATCACCCGGACCACACCGGCCCCTGCGCCTGCCGCAAGCCAGAGCCTGGAATGCTCCTGGAAGCGATCGCCGATCTCGACCTCGATCCAGGCCGGTCTTTCATGATTGGCGATACACGGGAGGATCTGCTGGCGGGCCTTGCGGCGGGATGCCACCCCGTCCTGGTGCGGACCGGCTACGGGAGGGAGGTGCACCTGACACGCGGGGGCGAACTCCCCCCTGATACCATGGTTGCTGACGATCTCCCCAGCGCCATTCGCCGGATACTGGCCAGTTCGGTCGATCGTAGTGGACCCGAGCCCTAAGCAGTACCAAAGAAGAAGCGGGGAAGCTTCACGGTGGGAAGCTTCCCCGGTTGATGAACGATGGGTTCGCCGCTCTAGGCGGCTTTATCTAACCTACTGGATCCTGATGATCCGACTTACGGCCGACTGCTCGCCGAGCTCAGCGCGGCAGTAGTATGTGCCGGCCGGCACGGGCTGGCCTTGTGCATCCTTCCCGGTCCACTGGAAGAGGTGCATCCCGGCGGTGATACTGCCCTCGTGCAATGTCCGCACCGTCCGCCCCGTGGCATCAAAGATCTGCAGCGTCGCCTCCGAAATCCCTTCAGGGATGGTCAGGCGCAGCTGGGTGAGTGAGATGCAGGGGTTGGGACTAGATGAGATAGTCAGCTGAGGCCTGTCTATCTCG
>JAGMDA010000023.1 GCA_023128935.1 Candidatus Eiseniibacteriota bacterium
AGGCTCATCCGCGGGGTCTTGGGAGATCGGGATTCCGCGCTGGGTGACAGTTTCTCGACTGGGATCTTGGACAGTGCATACTATACGCGCCCGGAAACGTTTCGTGATCGGCCGACGCCGGGAGTACTGCTCTCCGGCAATCACGCCGAGATCCGGAAGTGGCGCAGGCGCGACGCGCTCCTGCGCACGCTCCAGCGGCGACCCGACCTGCTTGCTGATGCGTCGCTGGACAGTGAGGACAAAAGGTTCCTGGTGAGCCACGGCTGGTCGGGGTGATGCGGCCTGGCTGGACAGACAATATGGGGGTTGGGGATGGATGTGATCCGAAATATCGAGGCGCCCTATCTGAAGCAGGGCATTCCCGATTTCATGCCAGGCGATACCGTGAAAATTTCCGTGCGGGTGGTGGAAGGAGACAAGGTTCGCCAACAGGCCTTTCATGGGGTAGTTCTCGCCCGCGACGGGACGGGGATCAGCGAGACTTTCACCGTTCGCAAGATAAGCGATGGCATTGCCATCGAGCGCATCTTCCCGCTTCACTCGCCCAACGTTCAGGCGATCGAGGTTGTCCGCCGCGGCAAGGTCCGACGTGCCAAGTTGAGCTTTATGCGAAGCCGCAAGGGTAAGAGCGCCCGGATCAAGGAGAAGAAGCAGCAGAAACCTTCATCCCGCGCTGCGAAGGGTTCGACTAAGGCCTAGTGCCCCGGGTGTCTTCTCGATCGGAGCGAGTGGTTTCCCAAGAGATGGACTACCGTCCCAACACTGCGTCGCGCCGCAAGGGCTGCGGGTGTCGAGCGCGCCGCGCTCCGACGCGCCACTACGAGGGTCTTTGGCGCCGCGCCGGGTTGAGCGTAGTGGCGGGGGTGGACGAAGCCGGGCGAGGATGCCTGGCCGGCCCGGTGGTTGCCGCGGCTCTGATCCTGCCGAAGCGGGTTCCCCATGGCATCAACGATTCCAAGCAGCTCACCCCCAGGCGACGAGAGCATCTTCTGGAACGTCTGCAGTCGGCGGGGAGTGTCTTTGCCTGGGGGCAGGCGGAACCCTGGGAAATCGACCAGTTGAATATCCGCGAGGCCAGTTTCCTAGCCATGCGGCGAGCCGTTGCAGGGTTGGTCCCGGTTCCGCAAGCGCTCCTCGTGGATGGCTTTCTCATTCCCGATTGCGACATACCACAGCGGGCCCTTGTGAGTGGTGATGCGCGATCGCTCTCGATCGCTGCTGCTAGCATTGTGGCCAAGGTGACGCGCGACCGGATCATGGTCGCCCTGGCCGCGCAATTACCGGCCTACGGTTTCGATCAGCACAAGGGCTACCCCACGGCCCAACACATCCAAGCACTCCGCCGCCACGGACCCTCCAGGTTGCATCGCCAGAGCTTCCGTCCTGTCCGGGAGGCTGCTGTCGGGCACTGCGGCCCCAGCTGGCAGGCCTGATCACATTTTCCTCTGTCTGGCCCGCGTGAGGCTACTGCCTCGTTGATAGCGAGACGTGGGGAGCCCTTAGGGAGGATGGGTCTGTGCATGATCGTGGGGTGCCCGGGGGTGGGTCTGAGGGGCGCGACAGGAAGAGACGGCCTGCTTGGCCCGCGTCTCGCAACGGACGGCTGGGCGAGGAGATCGCGGCTCTCTATCTGCAACTGGTTGGCTATGAGATACTGGCACGCAATGCGCGCTGCGGACCACTGGAAGTCGATTTGATTGCCCGGCAGGGTCGCACCGTGGCCTTTGTGGAGGTTCGGATGCGGTCCTCTCGGAGCCATGGCCGCCCTGAGGAGACGGTGCGTTGGGCCAAGAGGCGCAACATCCTGCGCGCCGCCTCCGTCCTATTGCCGCGCCTGGGGTTGCCCCCAGAGACCCGGGCGCGCTTGGATGTGATTGCCGTCGAGCGAGAGGCCCTCGGCCTGCGCCTGCGCCATCTCCCCGGTTGGATGGGGCCGGAAACGCGATGACAGTTCGAGGTCTTAGTGCCGTTCTATCTCACCTCGAGCCATAGCCGACTTGGTTCGACCTCGTTGACATACCTCCGCTGCCACTGGTAACATTCGCATCTTGTGTGAGTTCGGGCGTTCTTTGCCCAGCCTGCGGATGCGGGCCGAGCCCCGAGCCCCGGGCTCATAACAGCTTGCTGTATGCGAGATTGGCAGGCGCGGCGGATCCACGTGTGCGCGCTCTGGCCTTGGATCGGGTGTGAGGGGTGGCATCAAACGGGGAGCGCGATGACTGCAGCGGATCCCGCTCGAGAGAGGGCGCGACAGGAAGCGCGCGCGCTGGCTGATCGTCTGGCCCACGGCGAGCGCCGAGCCATTGCCCAAGCCATCTCGCATGTAGAAGATGGGACCCGTGTCGGGCGCCATTTCCTCGATCTGGTCTACGAGCGCACGGGGCGCGCTCGCCGCGTGGGCATCACGGGCCCTCCCGGTGCCGGCAAGAGCACGCTCGTCCATGTGCTGGCCTGCCTGCTGCGACGCGAGGGCATGCGTGTAGGAGTGCTGGCCGTTGATCCCACGAGTCCCTTCAGCGGGGGGGCCATCCTTGGTGACCGTGTCCGGATGCCCTCGGCGACGGGGGATGACGGCCTCTTCGTGCGCAGCATGGCTGCGCGCGGAAACTTGGGCGGCGTGGCAGCGACGACCTATGAAGCCAGCGAGGTGCTCGAAGCGGCCGGCTTCGATTGGATCCTGATCGAGACCGTGGGCGTGGGCCAGTCGGAGCTGGAGGTTGTGGAGCTGGCTGATACCACCGTCCTGCTCCTGGTGCCCGAGTCGGGTGATGCAGTGCAGGTCATGAAAGCCGGTATCATGGAGGCGGCTGATATCTTCGTCGTCAACAAGTTCGACCGCGAGGGTGGGGACAGGCTGATCACGCACATCGAGACGGCGCTTCAGCTAGCGGACTGGAACCGGGAAGGAGGGTGGCGCCCGCCTGTCTGTCCGGTGATTGCCACCAGGGAGGAGGGTGTTGACGAAGTCCGCCAGGAGATTGGGCGCCACTTGGCCTGGTTGTCCGGCGATAGAGAACGGCTCCAGCGGGTTCGCAGGGATAAGATCGAGCGGCGGGTTCGCGTGCTTCTTAGGCGGGCGCTCGTGGAGGGTGCTTGGGCAATGGCGCATATCGAGGAACGGCTTCAGGCTGAGATTGGGCGCATCGCCGCGCGTGAGGTCTCACCCTACAGGTGGGTCGAGAAGATCCTGCGCGGCTGGAGATACCGCACTGGTTGAGGAGATGTTTTTGGCGGACCGCTGGGTGCAAGCGTCCAGTGGTCTGAGGCGCGGTTGACTTGGGCCGGGCGCGGAGGTCTGGCGCCCTGGAGGTCTGGAATGGGGAAGAAAATACGAATCCTGGTGGCCAAACCCGGCTTGGATGGACACGATAGAGGGGCGAAGATAATTGCCACCGCCTTCCGGGACGCGGGCTTTGAAGTGATCTACACGGGACTTCACCAAACGCCGGAGATGATTGTGGATGCTGCGGTGCAGGAGGATGTGGACATACTATCCATCTCCGTGCTCTCGGGCGCCCACATGACGATCTTCCCGCGGGTTCTCGCTCTTCTGAAGGAGAAGGGCGCCGCGGATATGCACGTTATCGGTGGCGGGATTATCCCGGACGAAGATGCTGAGAAGCTCATGGGGATGGGCGTGGGAGCCATCTTCGGCCCTGGCACGCCGACCACCGAGCCGATCGACTACATACGCGACTGGTGGATGAAACACCACCAGGAACAAGACAGTTGAAATTAGGGCCGGGCCAGAGCCACCGCGGGATGCGCGATCAAAGGGGTGTGCTGGCTGGGACTGATTAGGAGGAACCAGGATGGACTTCGGACTGACGGAAGAACAGAAGATGATTCAGGACACTGCCCGGGATTTCGCGGACAAGGAGCTGATCCCGATCGCCGAGCAGGTGGACGAAACCAAGGAGCCGCCGCTCGAAGCGGTCAAGAAATTGGGCGCACTCGGCTTTCTGGGGATGATGGTGCCCGAGGAGTACGGAGGCGCTGGTCTTGATGACATCAGTTACGTTTTGGCGATGGAGGAAATCTCCCGGGGCTGCGCTACGACCGGTGTCATCATGGACGTGAACAACTCGTTGGTCTGCGAGCCGCTCAACATGTACGGCAATGAAGAGCAGAAGAAACGCGTTCTCACTCCCTTGGCACAGGGTCAACTGCTGGGTGCCTACTGCCTCACAGAGCCCGAGGCCGGCTCGGACGCGGGGAATGTCAAGACGCGCGCTGTTGAAGATGGCGATGATTACATCCTCAATGGCACGAAGATCTTTGTGACGAATGGTGGCTTTGCCAACGTCTTTATCATATTCGCCAGCACGGAACCGGAAAAGAAGGCGCGCGGCATGACCGCCTTCATCGTCGAGGAAGACCGCCACGGTGTCAGTAGGGGCACGCGTGAGAAGACGATGGGCATCCGTGGTTCGATGACCTACGAGATCATCCTCGAAGATGCGCGCATACCGAAGACCAACGTCCTGGGCGAGCCTGGCCGGGGTTTCAAGATCGCTATGGAGGCCCTTGACTCGGGAAGGATCGGCATTGCTTCACAGGCGATCGGGATCGCACGCGCGGCGTTCGATCGAGCGTTGGAGCACGCCAAGACCCGCCAGCAGTTCGGCAGGACAATCAGTGAGTTCCAGGCCATCCAGTGGAAGCTGGCCGATATGTCCGTCAAGATCGATGCCGCCCACCTGCTGGCGCTGAAGGCCGCTTGGCTGCGCGTGAGCGGAGGCGACTATGTCCTGGCCTCCGCGCAGGCCAAACTCTATGCGGGGCGCATCGCTGTGGAGGTCGCTGATGACGCACTCCAGATCCACGGCGGCTATGGATATACCCAGGATTACCAGGTGGAACGCCACTACCGGGATGCCAAGATCACCGAGGTGTATGAGGGTACTTCGGAAATCCAGAGGCTGATCATCGCCAGGCGGCTGATTCGGGGGTAGGCCAGAGAGGATGCGGGTTTGAATTTCGAACTCAATGAAGAGCAGCGCCTAATCGTGCAAGGCGTTCGCGATTTCGCCCAGGGCGAGATTGGTCCCCGAGCCAAGGATATGGACGAGCAAGCAGTCATCCCGCCCGAGATCATCTCGCAGCTGCGGGAGCTGGGGGTCTTCGGGGCTCAGATCCCTCTGGAGTACGATGGACTGGGACTCGATTCCGTAACCTACGTGGCGATCATCGAGGCGCTCGCGCAGGAGTGCGCCGGCGTGGCCATCGCGCTGAGTGTGCACACCTCTGTGGCGGCCTATCCGCTACTGACCTTCGGCGACGATGAGCAGCGGCGCCGGTTCCTCCCCAGGCTCGCCGCCGGAGAGATCGGAGCCTTCTGCCTCACCGAACCCGGGAGCGGGAGTGACGCCGGATCACTTGCGACCAGCGCCAGGCGTGACGGCGACAGCTATGTTCTGAACGGTCAGAAGGTGTTTGTATCCAACGGTTCGATTGCCCGCCTCTACCTCATCATGGCACGGACCGATCCGGAGATCCAACCGCAGCACCGCGGGATCAGCGCCTTTCTGGTGGAGAGGGATACCCCAGGGTTTTCGATCGGACGCAAGGAAGACAAGATGGGCCTACGGGCGTCGGACACCACAGAGCTCTTCATGGAGGACTGCCGCGTGCCGGCGGAGAATCGCCTGGGCGCCGAGGGCATAGGCTTCAAGATTGCCATGCTCAGCCTGAACAACGGCCGCATTGGCGTGGGATCGCAGGCCGTGGGGATTGCCCAGGCCGCGCTGGATGAGGCCATCCCCTATGCGAAGGAGCGCTGTCAATTTGGTCATCCACTGGTGCACTTCGAGGCGATCCAGGCGAAGATCGCCGAAATGGGAACCCGTCTTGAGGCCGCGCGCCTGCTGGTGAGACGTGCCGCCTGGCTCAAGGACCAAGGCGCGGACTTCATCCGCCAGGCGGCTATCGCGAAGCTCTATGCCTCTGAGACCGCCACCTGGCTCACGCATCAGGCCGTTCAGATCCACGGCGGCTATGGATACATCAAGGAATATGCGGTGGAGCGCTACTATCGCGATGCCCGCGTGACCGAGATCTACGAAGGCACCAGCGAGATGCAGCGCATCATCATTGCCCGTGAACTGCTCCGAGGTTAGCGATGGCCCGCTCTATCCAAGCTCCACCAAGGCCGGGTCGGCCAAAGGGCCCAACCAGCATTTCTCACCGGCCTCGGCTCCTCGGTTACCTTTGGGGCTGAACCGGGTCAGCGTGCGACCGTCTCGCAGAGTTCCAGGAGAACGCCGCCTGTGGTGCGGGGATGGAAGAAGATCACCCTCTTTCCGCCTGCTCCCTCGGTGGGCTTCTCGCTGAGCGGCTGCAGGCCCTTGGCCTTTAGGTGGGCCAGGACCTCCTCAATGTCCCGCACCGCAAGCGCGAGGTGGTGGATGCCCTGCCCCTTCTTTTCCAGGAACGTTGCGATCACGCTCCCGGGTTCCGTGGGGGAGAGTAGCTCCAGGTTCGATGCGCCGATGCGCAGGTGATAGGAGACGAGCTTCTGGCTTGCCACCGGTTCGGTTCTCACTAGTTCAAGCCCCAGTGCATCCCGGAAGATGGCCAGGGATGCCTCGGCATCGGCGACAGCGATTCCGATGTGGTCAATCTTCTCAATCAGATTAATCATTTGTCTCCCCCTGCCATACCAATCATCAGTCTCCCCCTCACCCGCAGTCGCTCCCAGGACGCTGGGCCGCATCTCCGCTTGGACTGTTCCCCGGGATGCCCCTAGAGGAACCCGGGGTCGCAGTAGGATCCGTAGACCGCGCGGAGCCGGTTGCAGATCTCACCGATCGTGGCATAGGAGGCTACGCAGGCGTACATGGGCTCCATGACATTGCGGCCCTCTCGTGCCGAGCGCTCCAGCTCCTTCAGCGCCTTGGTGGTCTGCTGGTCGTCCCGCCCGGCCCGCAGCCGCGCCAGCCGCTCGGCCTGGCGGCGCTCCAGCTCGGGGTCCAGGCGGAATTCCGACTGTGGCGTCTCTGCCTGCATCGTGTACTTGTTGACACCCACGACCACGACCTCATTGGTCTCTACCGCTTTCTGATACGCACAGGCGCTGCGGTGAATCTCTCGCTGGATGTAACCGCTTTCTATGGCCTTGAGCACGCCGCCGCGCGCCTCGATCTCGCTCATCAGATGCTTGATCTCGCTGGCGATCCGGTCGGTCAGCGATTCGATGGCGAAGGAGCCCGCCAGGGGATCGATCGTGTCAGTGACGCCGCTCTCCTCAGCCAAGATCTGTTGGGTTCGCAGAGCCAACAGAGCTGAGCTCTCGGAGGGCAGGCTCAGTGCCTCGTCGCGGCTGTTCGTGTGAAGCGACTGGGTGCCACCCAGTACGGCGGCGAGCGCCTGGTAGGCCACTCGGATGGCGTTGTTCTCCGGCTGCTGGGCCGTGAGTGTGCAGCCGGCGGTCTGCGTGTGAAACCTGAGCAGCAGGCTCTTTGGCTGCTGGGCCCCGAAACGCGCGCGCATGATCTCTGCCCACAGCCTCCGCGCGGCGCGGAACTTCGCGACTTCTTCCAAGAAATGGTTGTGGGCGTTGAAGAAGAACGAAAGCCGTGGGGCGAAATCATCCACGTCCAGGCCCCGTTGGATGGCCGCCTCCACATAGGCCACTGCATTGGCCAGTGTGAAAGCAATCTCCTGGACCGCGGTGGAGCCGGCCTCGCGGATGTGATAGCCACTGATGGAGATCGTGTTCCAGCGGGGCATCTTCGCCCGGCAGTACTCAATGATGTCGGCAAAGATCTTCAGGCTCGGCTCGGGGGGGAAGATGAATGCCCCGCGTGCCTCGTATTCCTTCAATATGTCGTTCTGAATCGTGCCGGCGAGCCGTTCGGGCGCTGCGCCCTGCTTCTCCGCCACGGCCTGATACATGAGGAGCAGGATGGCTGCCGGGGCATTGATGGTCATGGACGTGGACACCCTGTCGAGCGGGATGTCTCTCAACAGAATCTCCATGTCCTCGAGGCTGTCAATCGCCACGCCAACCCTGCCGACCTCGCCGCTGGCTTCAGGGGCATCGGAGTCATAGCCCATCTGCGTGGGGAGATCAAAGGCCACGGACAGGCCGGTTTGGCCTTGCTCGAGCAGGTAGCGGAAGCGCCGGTTCGTTTCCTCAGCGGTGCCGAAGCCAGCATACTGCCGCATTGTCCAGAATCGCCCACGGTACATGGTGGGTTGCACGCCCCGTGTGAACGGGTAGCGGCCGGGATATCCCACGGCTTCGTCGAAGGCAATCGCCTTCACGTCGGCGGGTGTGTAGAGCGCCTGCAGCTCGACCGAAGAAGCCCGGAAAGCAGCCTTGCGCTGCTTTTGCTTCGCAGCGGCCTCTTCCCAAGCCCGCTGCTCTTGGGCAGAATTGATGAAGCGTGTCTGGCTCATGGCACGCAACTCCTTTCCGTTACAGATGCCAGCGCCCTCGTCTTCCCGCGGCGCGCATGCTCGGTAGTGCGGCAGGCTCCTAAAGGGGGCTGCGCGCATGTTCGGTAGTGCGGCAGGCTCCTAAAGGGGAATGTTTCCGTGCTTCTTGGGAGGATTCTGCAACCGCTTGTTCTGCAGGAAACCGAGCGCCTTGACCAAGTATGCCCGGGTCTCGCGCGGACGGATCACGTCGTCGATATAACCATAAGTTGCGGCCACATACGGATTCGAGAAGGTCTCGCGGTACTCCGCAACGATCCGCGCGTGCTCGGCCTTCGGATCCTTGGCCTGTTTGAGTTGCTTGCGAAAGATGATATTCACCGCACCGCCGGCACCCATGACGGCAACCTCCGCACCGGGCCAAGCGATACAGACATCCCCCCGAATATGTTTCGAACTCATGACGTCGTAGGCGCCGCCATAGGCCTTGCGAGTGATGACCGTCAGCTTCGGGACGGTGGCTTCACAGAAGGCATAGAGGAGCTTGGCTCCGTTGAGAATGATGCCGCCCCATTCCTGAGTGGTTCCCGGGAGGAATCCCGGGACGTCCTCGAAGGTGATGATCGGGATGTTGAAGGCATCGCAGAAGCGCACGAAGCGCGCTGCCTTCCGCGAGCAGTTGATATCCAGCACGCCTGCCAGGAAATTCGGTTGGTTCGCGACAATCCCGACCGAGCGGCCGCCCAATCGAGAGAAGCCGACGATGATATTCTTCGCCCAGTGTTCGTGGACCTCCAGGAATGTGTTCGCATCCATTACCCTGCGGATCACCTCCCGCATGTCATAGGGCTTGTCGGGTTCGGCGGGGATGATTGTGTCCAGTTCAGGATCTTCACGTTCCGGATCATCGCCGGTGTCCGCCATGGGCGGATCCTCCATGTTGTTCTGGGGCAGGTAGGACAGGAGGTTCCGGGTTAGCGCGATGCAATCCTTGTCATCCGCGGCGGCGAAATGGGCCACCCCGCTCTTCGTGTTGTGAGTCCAGGCGCCGCCCAGGTCCTCAAAGGAGACCTGCTCCTGGGTGACCGTCTTGACCACATCCGGGCCCGTTACGAACATATGACTCGTCTCGCGGGTCATGAGGGTGAAATCGGTGATGGCGGGCGAGTAGACCGCGCCGCCAGCGCAAGGTCCCAGAATGGCCGAGATCTGGGGAATGACCCCCGAGGCCAGGGTGTTGCGCAGGAAGATGTCGGCATAACCGCCGAGACTGGTGACCCCCTCCTGGATACGTGCGCCTCCCGAGTCGTTCAGACCGATCACCGGGCAGCCGGTCTTGAGGGCCTGATCCATGATCGCACAGATCTTGCGGGCATTCGATTCCGAGAGGGTGCCTCCGAAGACCGTGAAGTCCTGTGCAAAGGCACAGACTGGGCGGCCATCGATTCTACCCAAGCCTGCCACCACACCATCGCCGGTGATCTTGCGCTTCTCCATCCCGAAGTCGCCGCACCGATGGGTGACAAAAACCCCGGTTTCCTGGAAAGAGCCGGGATCGAGGAGCAAGTCCATACGTTCCCGCGCAGTCAGTCGACCTTTGGCATGCTGCTTATCAATCCGATCCTGGCCGCCCCCGAGAAGGGCTGCTTCTCTCCGAAGCTGCAGTTCCTCGAACCTGGGGTCCGTGCTCATGCTTCCTCCTTCTTGCCAGCCGTGCCGCCATGTAGATTGATCCAAGGGCGGGAACCAAAAGAAACACTATAGGGAAAAGCCGGGAGGATGGTCAAAGGGTTTGCCTGCACGAGAAAGGTATTGGATTGACTTCCTGAAAGCGAGGGCACTAGGCTAATCTAGATTTTCCATGTCGCTTATCGCTTGAGAGGAGATATGCCCTGTGGAGTACAAGTACTTACTCTGCGAAGAGAAGGGGGCGCTGGCGGTCGTCACCGTCAACCGACCCGACAAACTCAATGCCATCAATCGCGATATGTTCTTCGAACTGCGGGATATGTTCCGCGACATCGCGGCCAATGATGCCGTGCGCGTTGTCATCCTGACCGGCAGCGGCCAGAAGGCCTTCGTGGCGGGTGCGGACATCGCTGAGCTTGCACGTCTCACGCCGACCCAGGCGCGTGACCTCTCCCGCTTGGGACAGGATGTGATGGAGGGCATCGCGCGCTGCCCGAAACCGGTGATCGCGGCGGTCAACGGTTGGGCCTTGGGCGGCGGGCTGGAACTGGCGATGTGCTGCCACTTCCGCATTGCCAGCTCCACTGCGCGCATGGGTGTGCCGGAGGTCTCGCTCGGCTTGATTCCGGGCTATGCTGGCACGCAGCGCCTGCCGAGGCTCGTGGGCCTTGGACAGGCCATGCAGATGATCCTGACCGGCGAGCCGGTCAAGGCCGATGAGGCGCTCAGGATCGGGCTGGTCAACCAGATCGTGGAGCCGGATGATCTGCTGCCCACCTGTGAGAAGATCGCCGGCCAGATTGCTTCCCGCGGCCCCGTCGCCGTGCGCTTTGCTGCCGAGGCTGTCAGCCGGGGCCTGGATGGAACCCTGGAAGAGGGCTCCTGGCTCGAGCAGACTCTCTTCGGACTGCTCTGGACCACGGAGGATATGAAAGAGGGCTGCGGGGCATTTCTCGAGAAGCGCAAGCCGGACTTTCATGGTCGGTAGGCGG
>JAGMDA010000230.1 GCA_023128935.1 Candidatus Eiseniibacteriota bacterium
CATGGGTGGTGGCCTTTCTGGCAACTGTTCAAGTCACGCTTTCAAACCACTACATCGCCTACGGCTTCCTCCGCTCGCTCCTCTTGATCTTCCACGACACACTGCGCCTCCTGCTCCTGCCAGTACTTGGCACCGCCATGGTCATCACCTTGATCACCTGGTTCCACAGCCATCACCGCGACCGGACCTTCCCCTTCCTCTGGCGGCTCCTGGGTGGAGGTTGCGGCTTGGCCTTCTTCTTGCGTGTGGGCTACTTCCACAACCGGCACCGTTTAGCCCACTGCTGGGGTCAACAGCGGGACCTGGGTGTTGTACGACTGCCCGAAGCTCTCTTCCAGGCGGAGATGTGGCGGACCAATGTCATCATTACACTGGGGGCTCTGGCCATCGCCATCGGCGTTTGGCTCATCCTGCGCCACACTCTGGGACGGCGCCCGTCAATGATGCTCCCCTTCTGGCAATGGCTGGGGCACCCCTTGACAGTCTTGCTGGCGCTTGCTTTGGTGGCAATCCCGACGATGCTTATGCCGCTGCTGCGGCAACGCACGGCCAACCTACCCAACATCATCCTGGTGTCGCTCGACACCCTGCGTGCCGATCATCTCGGAGCTTATGGTTATGGGCGCGACACATCCCCGGAACTCGACCGCCTGGCAACCAACAGCCACTTATTCGAATGGGCGATTGCGCCGGCCCCGAATACTCCGCCATCACACATGTCGATCTTCACCTCCTTGTATCCCACCGTGCACGGATTCACCGGTTCGTCTGACCGTCTGGCGGGGTGGCGGCTCACGCTGGCTGAGCATCTGCGTGAGGCCGGGTACCGCACGCTGGCAACTACCGACGGCGGATTCATGCGCGGGTGGTTCGGTTTCGATCAGGGGTTTGAACGCTACGACGATCAGAACAAGGGCATCGCCGCCTCGGTACGGCTGATATTTGACTGGATCGACAGGGGAATCGCCGACCCGCGGTTCTTTATCTTCCTGCACTGCTATGATGTCCACAGCCCATATGATCCGCCGCTGCCCTATCGAGACCGATATACCGATCCCGACTACGCTGGCGGTTTCTATCCTGGCTCACAGGAGCTGGAACGCATCCGTAAGACCATCAACGAAAATCCGCAAGCTGGTCATGGTCTCACACCGGAGGATATCGCCTTCATTCGTGACCGCTATGACGGCGGGATCAGGTATACCGACTACTGGATGGGAAGGCTGATCGACGGCCTCGACAGCCGCGGTCTACTTGAGAACACTTGGTTGTTCGTGACCTCCGACCACGGCGAGGAATTCACCGAGCATGGATCGGTCCTGCATGAAAAGCTCTACCACACGGTTACCCGCGTCCCGCTAATTGTCCGGGCACCCAGATCGCGCCCCACTGGCATCGGGAAGCCTGGCAGTCCAGAGGCTGGCAATCCGGAGACCGGCAGTCTGGCCGCCAGAAATCGAGCAGCTGGCAACCCAGGCACCAGTGGCCCAACAGCTGGTAACCCGGCTGCCGACAGGCAGGATCGCAGGTACTTTAAAGGCGGCGGTCGCCGGATCAGGGAGATCGTCGAGCTTACCGACCTCCTGCCGACAATCCTCGATATCATCGGCAGCCGGCGCGTTGGCGAGATCCAGGGGCAGAGCTTGATGGGGCTCATCGATGGTCGCGGGGATGATTGGAAAAACGTGGCCTTCAGCGAGCACCCCTGGCACGGCAAGTGCCGGGCGCTGACTACGCCATCGATGCAGATCATCACCTCAATCGGCGGACAGGAAATCGAGGTATACGACTATCATCGCGACCCGCTCCAGCAACATCCCATCAAGCAGGCTCAATGGCCGGACGGCACTGCCCAGCAAGTGCGCCTTTTGTTGGACTGGAGCGCGGAGCAGATCCTCGCGGCAGCGGGGCAAGCGAGCAGCACGCACAATCTAGTGATGGACGATGAAACCAAACGCGAGCTGCGTGCGCTTGGATACATCGAGTAGTACGCGAAGGGCAGACGGCACATGCATCCGCGCCCTTTCGTGCAGCCCTGGCTGTGGAGTCCTCGGGGCCACTCGCACCTGCCTCTCGCCTGATACTATGGTCTGAACCAAGGCTCACCAAGCAGGATCGAATACTCGACCTGACCTGGATCCACAGCACCCGCCTTAAGCCCTGTGGCTCGAGACGCTGTGGCCTCGTAGCTATCTTCTCCCACAAGCAGTGAGACTCTGGATACCAGATTATGATGAGCCTGTCGCAGCCAGCGGCCTCTATCGAATGACGTGAACCTTGGCCAAGCACTCCTTAGCGCAATTGTCCGTCTTGACCTCCAACTTCACGAAATATACTCCGGAGCAAACCTTCCTTCCTTCTTTGTCTCTTTGGAACCAACTGTACTTATAGCGTCCAG
Source organism: Candidatus Eiseniibacteriota bacterium (assembly GCA_023128935.1). Taxonomy (GTDB): domain Bacteria; phylum Eisenbacteria; class RBG-16-71-46; order CAIMUX01; family WJJG01; genus DAOVQB01. Next base: position 2,399 of record JAGMDA010000230.1, read on the forward strand.
CTTTAAGGGTTCCATTCTTCACGGCGGCTATATCTCTCCCCTCGAGATCGTAGATGTTAAGGTGAACCTCCCCACGCTCGGCTAGCCAAAAGGAGATCCTTGTGACGCCAATATCTGAAGCGCAGCGCAGCTGCATCATGGGCCGAGGGTCAGGATCATTCCTCTCAGGTTCTTCTGCAATCATCGCGCCGATGGTACCAATCTGCCCTCCAAAACACGCAACCCCCTGACCATAGATTGGATACTGCTCCCTTATGGTCTGCGTAGCGTTGTAACACACCGTCGCGTACGGAGTACCTACAGGGGCATTGATGAACTCATTCAGAAGCACATCTTGGAAATGCGCATGCGCCTCACCATAGCCCGCATTCAACTGTCCTATGACTGCCACTGCTCTTGTGTGCGTAAGATCATTGAACATCAAGCGCTTGACCAACTCTGGCCCATTGTATGTTGGCCAGACCTGATTGACGGTTTCACAGGAGGGAGCCAAGACGGTGATGATCTGATTAGTCGTCAATGAATCCTCAATGCCCGCCCAGTCGCAGAGGAAATGCGTCCAGTTGCTGTTGCACGTGCCGAAGCCAATCACCCATAAATCTCGAATACCTGCGTTGATTGCCGAGATCCCAGCACTTCTCCTATTCACCAGTCCCGGACAGATACTGTGCTTCAATAGGGGCATGACGGCGTATCCAGACGCGTAGTACGAGGCAAGCACATTGTTCGAGCTGGCAACCATCCACTCGCCAGCCACTTCATCGCCGTACATGTCATCGACAAAGCACAAGACCCGGCCATCTTGCCGCACCCAGGGGCTTCCTTGGTTCCAGCACGTCTCGTTCTGCAGCGCGTCGAGCGCCTCTTGAGGCACAGCCGCTGGGATCCAGGTGTGTGGGCCATCGGGAAACCCGTCCTCGTTGACGTCCGTCAATAGGTTTACCGAGTAGCATCCATCGGCAGTTCTACAGCTACCGAGTTCGTCATTCTCGAAGGTTGGGATTTCAATCAGGTCGTCATCGCCCATAAGCATGAGCAGGGGAGCAGGGTCGACGGGGTAGGATGTACCCCACATTTGATTGAATTCGAAATTCGCCTCTTGCACTTCACGAAGAATCTCCCGTGGCGTCCAGAGACCACCTCCATAGAGCTGAAAGAACCGGACCTTGTAGTTGAAGTGCTCCACCAGGTCATACATAGCTATGGTAAGAGGGGTAACCCATTGCCATCCCGGCGGGCCTACAATGATCGCATGGGCACACTCATCACACACGGGGGTTGCAGGAAGGCCGTGCTGGCCGGGATCGTCGCCAAGACCAATCCGTATCTCTCGGTAAGTCCCGTAATCGATGAACACGTGCTCTTCCGGGGCACGGCCCGAGTTCAACTCCTCGGGAATCCGTCCAGGTGGATGGTCCGCATCCGCGGGGTCTGGTGGAACTCGCTCTTGGCTTAGGTACTCCCTGAGTGGCCGATTGTGCCACAGGGCGATTTGATCCCAAAAACAGGGAGCGCCATCCCACGTGAAGAGTGCCGACGGCGTCTCTACGCCACGATCATCGACCTCGACCAGGACGAAGTCATCGTACTCAGGGGCTACCGGAACGCTGTAGCAGCGTATGCGACCTTCCCCATCTGTTCCCTCGCCAGGTCGTATGGCCACGGTCTCGCCCGCGCTGCGGATTATGTACTGGCTACCTGGATCCTCATCTACATAGCAGAATTGGATTTCGCCATCACGGGCGCACGCGCAAAGGAAGTGTCCCGCCCAGTTCCAGCACGACATGTCGCAGCGGTATTGATTCTCCCTGTTTCCGAATAGTTCAAGAGCGGTAGTTCCATACATCGCATGATCCGTGGTGTGCCAATACAATGGAAATCTCTGACACCCTAATCCCTTAATAATCTTGTCCATGTTGTGACAGTTCCACTCCATGTCCATGGAGTGGTCGTAGCCAATGAAGGTATTCCACGAATTGGAGGACAGGCCCCATGCCTCTCTAGTATATCCCGAATAGCAGTAGAAGCCCCCCAGAAGGAACTCCTCGTTGATCTTCGGAGCGAGCTTCTGCTCGATGCCCCCATTGAAACATGCGATACAATATGCGTTCGGAATTTCCAGAGGCTTATCGACCGTATATATCATCGTGCCCGACTCGAAACCCAGAGCTTGCAGGCTCACAAAGGCAGTGTCGCGCGATTCTTCCGATGCGTAGCAATCGCTAATGAATCCAGGCTGGGGCGAGAGCAATGGATCCAGGCCATGTGTCTCGATGAAAACGGTCCGCGCGTGATGGAGTTCCGCGTACATGCGTCGTAAGGTGCATTCTGGCGTGTTGCTCAGCTCAGTGTCGATATTGAAGAGCCGATGCTCCTCGTCATCGGGGATCTCGAGCCTATTACATCCTACTTCGAGCGCATTGATCAGGTCAGCAGGATCACAACCGCTGTAGTGCTCCTCTCCCCAGGATTGCCAGTTGACGGCGAAGTATGCGGCTATGCCTGTTTCCGCAGAGTTGCAGTCCGCATGCGCGCCCCAGGGCAGGGCCACCAAGCACAGGATAAGCGCTGGTGTCTTCATTGCGAACCTCCCTGTTTGATTGACATATTGCCGTGGCTGAGTCTTACGGTCCGGTTGATGTTCGGTCGCTCAAGCCTCTTGAGAATCCTGAGCATCCCGCAGGCGGTCTTGCGTGCAAAGCACCTGCGGTGAGGCGCGGATGGGGTTCGCCATTCGGGCCCCAGGATGATCATTGTGAAATCCCGCCCCTTCCAGCGCACCAACAGATATTGGTGTGGACCATCGGGCGGAGGTTCACCCTTGGGAAACTCCACGGCATCAATGAGCTCGCTGTCCCTCAAATGCTCGGCACATAGGACAGCAGCCGCAGAATAGCCATGCCCATCAATCAGGGACTGGTATAGGTATTCTACCTCTTCGATCTGCTCATCCTTCCGCGCGAAGAAGACTCGCACCGCTCTATTCCAACTCTCGATGTCATTGGCTCCCCGAAGCTCCTGTTGCACGAGGGGGATCTCGCCGTACAGCGGCTGCAGATCCTCCAATGGCCATAGCTGGGGTGGTTCCGGTGGGTGGGGGAAGTGGACAAGCGTGTCGTTGAGCGTGAAAAGGCTGTCAACCCAGTCAACCTTGACCACTGCGCCGGCGCCAAAGGTGCGTTCGTATTCGTGGGTGATGTATCGGAGGCGATTGGACTCTGCGATTTCGAGATAGTACGGAAAGCTGCAATTCCCTCCAGCGTGAGGATCCCTCTGACAGGGATTGGGCTCACACGTATCCCATTCGGAATGGAATTGCCCCCCCATCTCCTCGCATGCTTCGACAGTTGTGAGCTGGCATTGTTCACCCAGGCAGCAGACTGCCATCTCACCCCCCCCTGGACTGGGTCCCCCGCCGGCGATGCCTCCCGGTGGGCAGGCATAGATGCCGTCCGTGTAGAGCCCCATCGCGCCGCTCGAGGACGCCGGCCATTTCTGGGGTGGATTGGCGCAATTGACGCCCCCCCCAAAACCGCCTTGAGGATCCACGGCCAATGAAATGATGCCCTCGGCATAGGCGTACCCAGAGAAGTAGTAGGCGGGCAGAAGATTGCCTTCCCAGGATGCACCCGAGACAGTGATTGCTGTCCCCTCATTGGGCCCAGGCCAGTTATCGCTTGCCAGCTCCAGCCCCGACTCGGGAAAGCAAGGTCCGTGGTCGGAGATGAGGAAGATGCTCTCGTCGTAGTCTCCCAGGCCGAACTGTACCCCACACCATTCCTTGGGTTCAGTCCAAGCACAAAGGACGTACCAGATCACCCCGTCGGCGGTGTCAATCCGATTGACTTGGTCTTCACACGCGTTGATGGCGTAGTTGTCGATGTAGTGCTGGCACCACCCCTCAGGCGGAGGATTGCTCGAGAATTCGAGTGATGCAGGATAGTGCGCGATGAAGACACCACCCTCGAGATCGGAAGGATCAGCATGTGCGATCCCCGCAGCCAATCCGGCGGTAACCAACGCAATGAGGATTCTGAGCATAGCGATTCCCCCCAATTCTGCGCACGACGGGTCGTGCAGTGCCGCAATCAACCTCTGGCGTTCCCCCGCATTCACAGTGCCCCCGGACTGCGCTGTCTCCTGCGCGAGCCCTTGGCCTTCTCCCGATGCCGCCGGCAATGGAGGGATGCCCGCGGGAGCCCCAGCGCCTCGCACGCGTCGGCACATGCGAACCAGTCAGGTGCACTCACTTTGCCCCAAGTAGCAACATCTTATGGTATGAACACACCTTGTGCAAGTCAGATCATGAGACCATGGTTCTGGGGTGCCAGGTGAGCGGAGTATAGGACTTCAGATGCATTGCTCGGGGTTGCCGGGAATCTTTCCGAGTGAGAACTCCCCCAGGTAGAATGGGGACTCGAAGGGAGGTCACCTCATGGGAAAGGTGAGCTACGAGACGGTCTTGAAATCCATCCGCGCAACCACAACCACGACCGGGTTGCGGAACAGAGCACACCTGACCAAGAAGCAGTACCAGAACGGGCAGCGATAACAACGCCCCCTGTTGCCTGCCTCAACGGGAACCCAGCGCCTGTATCTTATCGCGGATCCTGCCGGCTGTTTCTGGGTTAGGAGCAAGCGCAAAGGCTCGTTCAAGCGCTGCTTTGGCCTCGTCCCTTCTTCCGAGCGAAGCGAGCAGCGCGCCGTAGTTATACATCAAGCCCACATCCTCATATCCCAAGGAGCGCGCAACCTCGTAGTGATGCAAGGCCTCCTGAGGTCGGCCCGCCTTGCGCAGCAGGTGACCCAGATTGACATGGGGCTGTGGCATGTCCGGGCGGCGGGAGATCGTTCGATAGTAGAGATCGAAGGCGCGCAGTGTGTCACCCTCAACATCCGCCAGCCAGCCAAGGCGAAAAGCGGCCATCGGTTCGTCCATGTCCAACGAGAGAGCCTCTTCCAACTCCGCCTTGGCCCTTGCCAGGAATTGGTCGGCGGCCTCCATCTGGCCCGCTGTCCGGGCGCCCTTCCCTTGCAGCCAAAGCGTCTCCCCGAGGAGTGCGTGGGCCGAGGCGTTATGCTCATCAACAGCCAGCGCCTCACGCGCCACATCCTGCGCCTTCGCGTGATTGCCCAACTGCCATTCCAGCATGCCCAGACGGACGATCGGCTCGGCCTTTTCGGGTGCGACCCGCGTGCCCTCGTCTAGAACCTCTCTGGCGTCGTCAGGCCGCCCCAGCTGCAGCAGCAGGGCGCCCAGGAACGCACGGGCCCGGCTGTCACGTGGGTTCTCCTCCAGCACGACAGACAGCGCCCGCCGGGCTTCGTCCTGCTGGCCGGTCATCATGCAAGTCCATGCCCAGTTGACGCGTGCCTCATGGTCATCCGGGAAACGGTCCAGCAGTTCCTTGAAGGTTACCTGCGCTCCTTGCCAGTCACTTAGGCGCAACAGCGCTTTGCCAAGCAGGCGGGTGGCTTCCTGGTTGTCCGGATCCTCCTGCAGTACCTCCAGAAGCAATCCCTTGGCCTCTGCCGGACGCAGCTCAAGTTCGTTGTGCAAATCCAGCATCTTCTGGTGGATGTGCATGCGAGCCTTGGGATCTTTCTCATTGGCCGACGGGGTCCGCGGAGCTGGGCCGGCAACGTATCCAAGGCTCCGGAGCTGGGCCATTGTCTCTGGATCGAGCGTCTGCGTGACCAGGGCTTCGCTGCCCGCCTCGAGAAAAAGATTCAGCCAGGCTGAGAGACGCTCGGCGATCTCCGGGTACTTGCTGCAAACGTTCCTGCGTTCACGGGGATCAGAAACGAGATCATAGAGCTCCGGCTCCGGCGCACGGATATAGGACCATCCAGTCGCGCGCACGCCGCGCAACTCGCTCCAGCTGTACTTGAGAAACGGCGCGAGTGTTTCCATGTAGACGGCACCCGGGCCCTCGCACGCACCCGCAATCATGGGCAGAAGGCTGGATCCGCTGGCAGGCAGGCTCTGCATCTCGAATCCCAGGGCGTTGAGTAGCGTGGGAGCCAGATCGCGCAGGGCGACGACATCCCGGATGCGCCGGCCCCGGATCTTTTCGCTGGCGATCCCGCCCCACTTCGCCGGCGGATAGAGGACACACGGAACGCACTGGGTGGCACCATGGAGCGTCATCGAATGCGACGCCTCCCCATGCTCTCCCAGGGACTCACCATGGTCTCCCACGCACAGAATCCACGTGTTCTCCAGGAGTCCTAGCTCTTCAATCCCGCTGATAAGAGCGCCCACCTGCGCATCCATGAAGGCAACCTCACCATCGTAGGGATTGTCAAACTTGCTCTTGTACGGCTCGGGCGGATCATAGGGGGCGTGCGGATCGAAGTAGTGCGCCCAGTGGAAGAAGGGCTGCTCGCGATGCATCTCGATCCATGCGAGGGCCAGGCGGGTGACCTCATTGCCCCGCCGCGTGACCATCTCCCACTCCTCCATCCGGCCCTTGGGCGACAGGTCGTCCTCGTATGTGGCGAAGCCCTGGCTAATGCCAAACTGCGCCTGAACGGGGAGTGCGGCCAAGGTCGCTCCCGTCATGTAGCCTCGCTCGGAGAGCACCTCGGCAAGCGTGATCTGAGTTGAGTCCAACACGAAGGTTCCGTTAGTGCGGACGCCATGCTCGTGCGGGTCCAGTCCGGTCATGATTGTGCAGTGGGCGGGAAGCGTCACCGGAACAGGAGTAATGGCCTGTTCAAAGAGGATGCCCCGCTCGGCCAGGCGGTCCAGGTGCGGTGTCAGTGGCTGCCGGCAGCCGTAGCATCCGAGCCGATCGCTGCGCGTCGTATCGAGCGTGATGAGCAGGAGATTCCAGGGCCCACTGCCATCCTGGGTCTGAAACCACGGCTGTGGAATCGGCCCGGGCAGCGCCACTTCATCAGCGCTCCGATCGCGGGAGCAGCCCAGAGTGCCACAGAGCATTGCCAGAAGC
>JAGMDA010000231.1 GCA_023128935.1 Candidatus Eiseniibacteriota bacterium
ACTGCCGTCGCCAGAAGCGCTGCAGATCCCAGAAGCGCTGCAGTCGCCGGAAGAGGTTCCATCGTTCTGTCGGACACATCCTGTCCGGCCCCGGATAGCGCAATCCTCGATCTGGGAGCGATCATCACCCTGCCTCCATGCACGGGCATTAACCAACAAATGTGAGGTGCTCTTCAAGCGCTCTCATCTTCCCGCAACGCGTTTCGAGCCAAGGCTCATCTACGACCTTGGCACAACCTCAATGTAGAGGCACCGCCAAACTCGGCCCGCAGCCACTATCTAAGCACAGAGGCCCCAGCCCGTACAGTCAGAGGTTGGGGCATGTGCGGAGCCTGCATTCCTGGGCACGCGTCGCCAGGGTGCCTAGGCGCATGCGACGCGCGAGATACGCGTAGTGCAACAGATGGCCGGTGAGAAGTGCTTATCTAAGCGGCCGCCTCGGCTTCGTCTCCGGCAACTGATAGTGGCAGGGTGAACCAGAACGTGGATCCGTGCCCCTCTCGGCTGTCAACGCCGATCTCCCCACCCATCATCCGGGTCAGCTTGCGGCAGATCGATAGACCCAAGCCAGTACCGCCGTACTTCCGTGTTGTCGAGGCATCGGCCTGGGTGAATATGTCGAAGATCTCATCGCGCTTCTCCACCGGGATGCCTATACCTGTATCGCGAACCGCGAAACGGAAATGCGCATGCTCCTTGTCGCGGGCAGTGCAGACAACCACAACGTCAATCTGGCCGTGATCGGTGAATTTGATCGCATTGCCGATCAGGTTCATCAGGATCTGCCTGATCCGCACCGAATCGGCAATCACCTGGCGGGGCGCCCCGCCGTCGAAGTCGAGGTTCAACGAAAGACCACGGCGCTCAGCCTGATGTGACAGGAGGCTCACCAAGCTGGACACCAGTGCGCCCAGGTCGAACTGCTCCGGATCCAGCTCTAATCGGCCGGCCTCGATCCGTGACAGATCGAGGATGTTGTTGATGACCGCCAGCAACGCATCGCCCGACTCTTCGATTGCCCGCAGGTGCTGCTTCTGCTCCTTCGTCAGGTCCATCATGAGCAGCAACTCCGAGAGCCCGATGATGCTGTTGAGTGGGGTGCGGATCTCGTGGCTCATATTGGCGAGGAACTCGCTCTTGGCGCGATTCGAGGCCTCGGCTGCATCCCTGGCCTCACGCAGGGCCTTTTCAGCACGCAGGCGATTCGTGATATCGCGCATGATGACAACGGTGTAGGTCGCTTCCTCCCAGGTGTGCATGGCAATGCTCATTTCGACCGGGACACCCGTCTCCACATCACCGAGGATCGTGCGGATCGTTCCCGGCGACGGCGGGGAACCACTTCTTGCAGCATACCGGCACTGGATTTCATTCCAGGCCTTGGAGCCCATTATCTCCACCGCTGGACACCTGGTCAGCAGTTGGCGGGGAATCCGCCGCAAACGGCAGGCAGATTCATTGCAGTCGATCAACGTGGCCGACGGTAGTTCGAATATGAAGAGCGCATCGTTGAGGTAGTCCAGCAGCGACCGAAAGCGCTCCAATTCATGCAGTCGCTGCTGAAGTATCGGATAATAGCTCTTGCGGAACGACCGCTCCCCGAACCCGAGGATCCCCTGGCGCAGACGTTCACGTCCCTGCTTTGCGTCAGGCAGCTCTCTCATAGATTGCCTCGAGATCGTGTTGCTCGGCCGGTCGCGGATTGGTTACCAAGCAGGCATCCTGGGTGGCGCGGCGCGCCAGCTCGGCTATGTCATCAGGTGTCACGCCCAAGCGCGTCAGGCCGCCGTCGATCCCGGCTTCCTTCTGGAGACGTAGCAGCGCGCCGACGATCGTTTCGCGGCGCTGCGCGGGCGCTTGACCAACGAGATCGAGACCCAGAGCGGCGCCCATTTTCTCATAGCCTTCCCGTGCCATCTCGAAGTTGAAGTCGACCACGTACGGCAAGAGGATCGCATTGCATTCGCCGTGCGGCAGATCCTTGAGTCCACCTAGGCTGTGGGCCATTGCATGCACCGCTCCCAGACTCGCATTCGAGAAGGCCAGGCCGGCCTGTAGGCTGGCCAGCATCATCCCCGTGCGGTGCTCCATATCATCGAGCTTATTGAGCACCGGCAACAGATGGGCGCTGATCAGGCGAATCGCATCGAGGGCGTGCAGATCGGTTATCGGTGAATTGGCATTCGACACCAAGGCCTCTATCGCATGGGTCAAGGCATCGAGGCCAGTGCAGGCGGTTAGTTCGCAATCCATCGTGAGAGTCACCTCTGGATCGGTCAGCGAGACATCGGGCACTACAGCCTTGCTGATGATGGCCATTTTGTACTTCTCAGCGGCGTGGGTGACTATGGCGAATTGCGATATGTCTGCGGCGGTACCGGCCGTCGATGGAATGAAGATCAACGGTGGACAGGGTACGCTTACCTGATCCACACCTTCGAAGTCGTAGATGCTGCCCTCGTTGGTGCTCAGGATCCCAATCCCTTTGGCGCAGTCCATGGGGCTGCCTCCACCCAGCGCTACAATGGCATTGCAGTCCTCTTTGCGGTAGACTTCTACCCCCGCCGCGACTTCGTGATCCTTCGGGTTTGGTGTGATTTCGGAGAAGCGCGTGTATTCCAGACCTTCCTCCGTAAGGAGTCGGCAGATCTCGTCGGCCCAACCCGTAGCGATGAGCCCTTCATCGGTGACTACCAGGACGCGTCGTGCCCCCAGATTGCGGGCATAGCGCCCGACCAGCTGCCTGGCCCCACAACCAAAGACATACTCCGGGGCAACGAATTTCCTGAGGTGCCCTAGGGCGTTTTCCTCCATTTCATCATCTCCTGGTGCCGGCCGATAGGGGCGGGCTTGTGGCCATCACGCTGCCTACCGGAATGCCTGGGAAAGTACAGCGCCGCAGGCATCAACCAGCGGTTTTGATTAACGCAACACATTCGCCTTATGTGAGTTCGGCATGGGGAGGAGCGATCTGAATCATTGCTTATGTCGGAGCGCTGCGATCTGAGTCGGTTTTGCGCCGGAGAGCTGCGATCTGAGGCTGCACTGCGCGTATCCGCAGGTCCGGACTAGTCTCAGCGCTTGCCTGCCGCCGGATTCTCCCTCTGCGCCTGGAACCGTATCCGCTGCTGGTGGTAATGGTCGATCTCCGGGTGGGCAGCCACGAGACGAGCATTCACCTCCAGAGCTTCTCGCACTCGGCCCCCTGCGAAGAGCGCCTCGGCATATGTCTCCAGGTAGCTATCCGGTGGGGTATCACCAATATATTCCAGGGAGAGCTCCGCGTGGCGGATGGCCTGGCCCGGGTTACGAACCTCCTGCGGCCCACGGGCATAGAGCCAAGCCAGGTTGCTGTGTGCGGATGGGAACCGGGGGTTGATCTCCAGAGCCCGGTGAAGCTGGCCCTCTGCCTCGGCCCCATCGCCCTGCTGGGTCAGAAAAAATCCGTACATCGAGCGGAAGCGCGGGTTCTTTGGCTCCAGCTCAATCGAGCGCTCATAGGCCGCTCGGGCCTCTTTAGGCCGGCCAATCCGGCGGTAGCAGATGCCCATGTTGTTCCAAGCCACGGCGAAATCGGGCTTCAGCTCAGTAGCTCGACTATAGGCCTGCACCGCCTCCCCATATTGACCAGCGCCGTAGTGGATCATCCCCCGCTGAAAGGGAGCCATGGGATCACGCAGTCCCAGCTTCTCGGCCTCTGCGAATTGCTCCAGCGCTCCCGCCAGCTGGCCCGTCTGCTGGAGAACGAGCCCCAGATGGTACCTGACCGTCTTGGGGTCAGGGTGGACTTCAAGCAGGCCACTCAGGTGCCGGGCAGCTTCCTCGCCCCGCCCCAACTGGAGCAGCAGCGTGCCGCGCAGGATGCTAAGGTTGGGGCAGTCCGCACGCAATTGGAGCCCCTGTTCCACAGCCTCCAACGCCTGGGCACGATCGCCCAAGCCCAGATGGGCTTCGGCCAGGTTCTCCCAGACCTTAGGGTTGCGCGGGTCCTCTGCCGCGACCTCGCTGAGGATGCGGATTCCCTCTTCGGGGCAGCCCTGCCGAACGAGCGTCAGGCCCTGCTTGCGGCGCTCGTTGAGCCGCAGCATCGCCTTGGGGTCCGGACGGTCTTCCATTCGGCGACTGGCATCGCGCGAATCGATCCAGATATATCCCAGGCTCATCAGCTTGGCTCGGGTATCAGGGTCGAGCGGGTGGGAGTCCTCCCCAGATGTAGGATCGGGGGAGAAGCCGGCCTCCAGATCCGCGAGTTCACTTTTCATCACGCCCGCTGTTTGCGTATCTTTGTTCGCCAGGTTCACAAGTTCAGTCGGGTCTTGATCCAGCTTATACAGCTCTGCCTGAGGTGCGCGGATATACTTCCAGTCACCGGTGCGCACGCCAAAGAGCGGGCTCCAGCCAAAGTTTTCTAGGCTA
>JAGMDA010000232.1 GCA_023128935.1 Candidatus Eiseniibacteriota bacterium
GATCATCTCATCGAGATGCTGCCCCATCTGTCCCCGTTCACGACCGTCGTCTCCGGAACCACTCGGCCCGCCGAAGCCGTCATGGCCCGCGCGGCCGTTGTCCAACGCCCTCCGAATGGCAGGCAAAGCCCTCTTGACGCCGCTCTCAGAACACGCAATTATGGAGCATATCATTCCAAATTGAGGCGCAAAATGGAATCAATTGACCGATTTTTCGTGCCCCCGGAGGTGAGCTTTTTCCTTTTCGGGCCGCGCGGTACCGGGAAGTCGACATTGGTGAGGCAACGCTTCGCGCGCGCTCTATATATCGACCTGCTGCAGCCCGAGACATTCCGGACGTTCTCCGCTCGCCCGGAGCACCTTCGGGAGCTCCTCCTCGCCGAACCGGAGCAGACGACCATTGTGATCGATGAGATCCAAAAGTTGCCCCAGCTACTGGATCTCGTCCACGCCCTCATCGAGATGAAGCGCGGGTGGCAGTTCGTTCTCACCAGTTCGAGTTCGCGCAAACTGAAACGCGCCGCTGTTGACCTCCTGGCGGGGCGCGCCCGGTTGTGCTCACTACACCCGTTCATCGCCGCAGAACTGGGTGAGCACTTCCGTCTCGACCGGGCTCTGCGGCTCGGCATGCTTCCGATCGTTCTGGACGCCCCTGATCCAGAGCGGATTTTGCGAACCTATGCCGCCCTCTACTTGCGGGAGGAGGTTCAGACAGAGGGTCTGGTTCGTAACATTGGCGGCTTTTCCAGATTCCTTGAGGCGGTGAGCTTCTCGCATGCATCCGTCTTGAATGTCAGCAATGTCGCCCGCGAGTGCCAAGTGGAACGAAAGGTTGTGGAGGGATACGTCGAGATTCTGCAGGACTTATTGCTCGCCTATCGCCTGGAGGTCTTTACTAAACGCGCCCAACGGGCTCTGGTTGTTCATCCAAAGCTCTACCTGTTCGATGCAGGGGTCTACAGATCCCTGTGCCCCAGAGGTCCCCTGGATTGTCCGGAAGAAATGGAGCGCCATGCCCTTGAAGGTCTGATCGGGCAGCATCTTCGCGCCTGGATCGCCGGTTCAGATGACGACTGGTCCTTGCACTTCTGGCGCACGCGATCAGGGGTGGAGGTGGATTTCGTGGTCTACGGCCCGGGCGGTCTCTTCGCGTTTGAGGTGAAGAACTCGGCGCGCATTCACTCGCAGGACCTGAGATCCCTGCGAGCGTTCAAACAGGACTACCCCGAGAGTAGGATCTGTCTTCTCTATCGTGGTGAGGATCGCCTTCAGAGGGGGGACGTACTCTGTCTGCCCTGCAGTGAGTTCTTGCCGCTCCTCAGGCCTGGATGCCAGCCGCTTCCATGATCTGCGGGAGCAGATCCCTAGACTAGCTCCGCCACGCGGCGCGGGAAGAGATGCTCCAGAAAACGGGTGGCCGCCGGGTGTGTTGAGCATTGCCCGCCAGATCGCATCGATCATCCTCTCGATGTGGAGATCCGAGGAGGTGTACAACCCAGCGAAAGTGTGAAGGAGCTTACCAAAAGCAACCCGCCTGACCCATCTTTCAGGCCAGCATAGGATCTATCGGATTGACAACATGCGCCTCGTTCCCGTTCGCTCGCTGTGCCTGAGCTGACAGAAGTAGATTCCCCCCTGAACGGTTCTCCCCTTGTCGTCACGCCCATCCCAGGAAACGGTGTGGGTGCCAGCGGGCTGCGGGGCTTCAACAAGATTCCGGACGAGGCGGCCTGCGGAGTCGTATATGCACAAGATCACAGGCGTGGACCCCGCCTCACAGGGGATGCGGTAATTGATTCTTGTCGTTGAACCAAAGGGATTGGGGACGTTCGGTGCCAAGTGCAAGTTCTCCCAGACAAGTAGGTGGTCGTCAACGGCCGAAGGGTCGCACCCCACCGGCCAGGCACCGATCAGGCCGCATTCCGGATTCGGCGGCGAGAACGGAGCACAGGGTGAATCGCTCTGCAGCGTGTAGGGCGTTTCGGGATTCGCCTCGCCGCAGAACAGCGGGTCCTCCGAGATGTTTCCCTCTATACCGAACTGCGGTTCGATGTATCCGACCCAATCACCCCCTTGGTTGCCATAGACGTCACAGCAGGTGAGTGTCGCCCCGCTGGTGTAGTCACAGCAAACAGCCTCTCCTTCCATGCTGAAGGCGATGATCGTGTTCTCCAGCGTTGGAGAAGAGCTGCGTTGACAGTACAACCCGCCGCCACAGATCTGGGCCGAGTTGCCGGAGAACGTGCAGTTGGTAAATCTGGAGTGGGACGAGTAGTAGCAACGCACGCCGCCGCCCCGAGGGGCCGAATTGGCAACGAACGTGCACTCCATGATGATTGCCGAGGAGTGGTCCCGGCAATCCAGCCCGCCGCCGCGGTTGGCTGAGTTGCCGAAGAAGCTGCAGCCTGTGAGCGTGGGCGCGGAGTCGTGTTCGCAGACCATGCCACCTCCCCAATCGGCCCAGTTGCCGGAGAAGCTGCAATTGGTCAGCGTGGGAGAACTGCCCTGCCAGCAACTGATCCCTCCGCCACAACCCCCAGCCGAGTTCTCTGAGAACACGCAATTGACAATGAGCGGAGAGGAGTGCGGGCAGTCCATGGCGCCCCCGGCCCATTCGGCCGTGTTGCGCGTGAAGACACAATCAATGATCTTGGCAGGGGTGGGGTCGTAGTCCCAGCAAGCCATGCCGGCACCGTAGGGAGCTTGGTTGCCGAAGAATGTGCAGTTCATGATCGTGGGTGAGCAGCCCTGGTAGCAGGCCATGCCGGCACCCCAATCCCAGGCCTCATTGCCGGTGAACGTGCAGCCCACCAGGGTGGGGGAAGAGTCGTAGCAAACCAGACCTGCTCCGTCGTCGGTCACGCCGCCAGTGATGATGAACCCCTCGATCGTCGTGGTGTTGTCGACGTTCATACAGTAGAACACCCTACCGAGCTGCTGCGCGTTGATGGTCACGCATGAGCTGTCAGTTGTGCCGGACTCGCTGAGCAGAACGATGCCCGACTTCATGAGGATGTCGTGCTCGTAGTAGGTGCCGCAGGCCACGAGTACCGAATCTCCGAGGGAGGCAGCATCGAGGCCTGACTGGATCGTAGGGTATTGCGAAGGAACATGAAGGGTGGTCGCAAAGAGTGGCCTAGGCAGGGCGACGAATAAGATCAAGAAGAAGTACCGCACTGCTGGCCTCCCTTCTACCTGAGCTGTCATGCTACAGTATCATGGATGTAGCACTCCTGCCCAGTTCAACCTTGGCACCTGCTTGGCCTCTCCGGCGCGTTACTCTTCCGGGCAGTTGACGTTGTAGACGTAGACCGTGTCTCCCACGCCGTTTTCGCCCCCTCCTAGATTGAAGGCTCGCAGGGGTCCGACCTCTTCCGCAGATCAATGTCGAGGCAGCCACAATCACCCATCTGGGGAGCTGTCCGGACCGTCCCTGGTGGGATTCGTCGACACCGCCGTGGCCCCCGGGACCATCTAACCTGTCCTGCCAGAAGAAGTCAGATAGCTTGCCCGATAGCCAAAAAAGCCGGAAATCCCAATTTTCGTTAGCTGGAGTTCTAGTTGTAGCCGATCAGGTGCTGGGTTTCACGCTGTCTTAATCAGCAGGTCAAAGGTGTTCTGAATGAACGGTACGATACGCTCGGGCCACGGCGTGCCCTGATCACCGTGCTCGTAGCACCAGTGGGTAGCCGTGCTCGTCACACGGAATCTGGTCCAGCAGACCTGTGTCCCAAGCGTTCTCGCCACCCGAAATCCAGATAGCATTGTGCGTGATCCAGGTGCGGGAGAGTTTCATGATATTGACGAGGGGCCATTCGCTGCCCCAGTCGCGTGGACCGGATGAGTTCATGCCGATCTCGAGCTGGTCGGAATCTCGGGCGCAGGCTGAGGTGGTCCATGTCCAGCCCAAGACCATCAGGAGCGAAACAGCCAAGATGCGAAACATGAGTCGACCTCCCGAGGGCTAAGGAGTCATCCGCAAGCGGTCCTCGCGAACCGGCATGCCACGCAGCGCATGTGCAATACGATTGTGCGGCAAGCTGGCCAGCGTTGCAGGCTCCCATGATGCACCCTTCTACGCTACGCTCCGTTGCGCTACACCGCTTCGCTCCGGCTGCTAGTCGCCTGGATCACGAGATTGACCAGGAGTACCAGCGACAGCAGGATCACTCCCAGGGCAAAGGCGACCGAGAAGCTCCCTTGGCTGGTTTCGAGTGTGATGGCCGTTGTGATGGTCCGGGTCAGGCCCCGGATATTGCCACCCAGCAGCAGGGAAACACCCACCTCGGATACCACTCGTCCAAACCCGGTCATGAGCGCCGTAACGACGGCCAGGCGTGCCTCGACCAGCACTTTCCAAGAAGCCTCGAATGGTGAAGCCCCAAGGAGCGTGGCCTCTTCGTAGACGACGCGCACGCCCTCCTGCAGCGCGGAATGCACGAGCGCTGTAATCAGGGGAATGATCAGGAGCACTTGGCCGATCACAATCGCCGTCTGGGTAAAGAGAAGCTGCATGTTTCCCAAAGGGCCGTGGCGGGTGATGAAGGCATAGACGAACAGCCCGACGACAACAGTCGGTAGGGCGAGGGCTGTCCTGAGGAAACCCAGAACAATGCGCTTCCCCGGGAATTCGCGTAGGGCCATCAGGAAGCCGAGAGGAAGTGCGATCGCCGACGCGATCGCGGTCGAGCTGATTGAGACCCTCAGTGTGGTTGACAGCGCCCCAAGCAGCTCGTGGTCCAGACGCAGGATCAACTGGATCGCGTCACACAAACTCTGGAGGAGGAATCCCATGGTCCCCGTCCTCGCTTCCCCGCAAGCCTTGTCCGCTGTTGCCTCTCATTCAAACCGATGGGCATTCCACTCCAGGGGGAGCTGCCCAACCATACAGATTCCCCTGGCTAGGTTGCCCAGCTAGGCAGATTCCCCTGGCCATGTGTCCGGCTAGGCGTTTCTACTCGTCGAAGAGATGGAACAGTTGCTCGCCGTTGACCCGAAAGTCGGTGATCAGTGACTTCGCCCGCTGTGATGTGAACCACTCGATGAGACGTTGAACCTCTTTGTATTTGACATCCGGGTACCTCTTCGGATTCACGGCAATGATCGCATAGGGGTTCATCAGCGCGGAGTCGCCCTCAAAGACCACGGCGAGATCCAGCTTCTCCAGCATGGATAGATAGGTGCCGCGGTCAGTCAGAACATAGGCAAGCTTGTCGTTCGCCATAGCCAGGCAAGCACCCATGCCCTGGCCCGCTTCAACATACCATTCCCCCGCGGGATTGATGCCCGCCAGTTCCCAGAGCCGCTTCTCCTTCTTGTGCGTACCTGAGTCGTCTCCCCGCGAGATGAATGGCTTCCGGGACTCACTGATGCGGGCAAGGGCGGCCGCCGCGTCTCTGCTTCCACTGATCGAGGCCGGATCGTCAGGCGGCCCGAGGATGATGAAGTCATTCCACATAACCGGTATGCGCTTCACCCCGAAGCCGTCCTGCACGAACTTCTCCTCGGCGGGTGGCGCGTGGACAAGAATCACGTCCACTTCCCCGTTCCTGCCATGTTTGATGGCCCTGCCCGTGCCCATTGCGAGGTACTCGACCCGGATGCCTGTGTCTTTCTGGAATTCGGGCAGCAGATGATCGAGAAGGCCGCTGTTTGCCGTGCTAGTCGTGGTCGCCATCCTGATGACAAGCTGATCGGCCCGCTCACCACCCCCGCAACCCGCCGTCAGCAGCACCAGCCCCAACAGCGACAAATGCAGGAACAGCGTGAACGAGGATAAATTCAGTCTCACAGTAACCCTCCTTGTCTGGCTTTCCTTCGCCTGGCGGACTGCAAGGCGCCGCGCGGGTCGGCCCATCCTGGATGGGAGAGAATTATGTCCTTAGGGGCAGGATTCTAGGTGCTGCCCGCCGCTCCGTCAACGGCAACCTCGCAGTAGAGGCACCGGAGATGTGTCTTGCTTGCCGCCACACTTTTACCTTGCGCGACTCTCGAACGCGCGGTATTTTTGGTGCCGCGTAGGATAGTGAACTGCCCAGTCTATGATCATGCTTCTAGCGTGCGTTTTTGGAAGGGGGTCGCATGACGAACTTTCCTTCTCGCCGTGATCCCTATACATGCTCTCTCTCCCCAGGTCCGTCGCCCCTGGCTCCTCAGGCTCCGATTCTATGCTTGTACTTCGCCATCACCGCCCTGCTCCTGGTGCCGTGTGCCGTTGCCGAATGGACCGGCAAGCAGGTCATGAAGGACAGCGTTCTCCACGTGATGAATCCCGCCGAGCCACTTGGTCCACCCGAGGTCTATGAACTGCGTGAACTCTGGCGGCTTGAGAGCGAGGATCAAGATGGACAGCTGATGTTCGGGACCATCGATGATCTGGCGGAGGATGGGACGGGGAATCTGTACGTCCTTGACGCGCAGCTCGTCACAGTACACGTGATCTCGCCGAATGGGGAATATTTGCGCTCAATTGGCCAAAAAGGACAAGGACCTGGGGACCTCTTTGATCCAGCTGGAGTGTTTATCACGAAAGACGGCACACTAGGCGTCGCAGATATCAAGAGCATGCTATTCTTCACGCTTCAGGGACTCCCGGTGGGCGAGTGGAGCCCCGACATGACCGGATACGGTTGGTACACTCTAGTGGATGCCACTCCCTGCCCATTGGGATATCTCTTGTCACTCAGGCGCCGGAGTCGCGTTGGGTTGACCAGGACATGGGAATGCCTAGCTGGGATCTACGACAAATCGGGCAGGAGCGCAGTGGACCTCTTCAAGCGTTCGTGGAGCCTCACCAGGGGAGAACCCTACATATGGGATGAGGAAGAAACCGAGACGGTTGGAACTCTCGCGGTGGCAAGGGATGGCTCCACATTCATTTCCCCACGACGTTCCGAATACAGCATCCACGCCTTCGATCCGGCCGGCAGACTCAGGATGGTGATCGAGCGAGAATATGAGGCCGTCCGCCGCACGAAGGAAGAGATCGCTGACATGCAAGCCTATTGGAGGAACCACTACCGGAGGGTCAAGAACCTAGATCTCCGCATCATGGACTTCGAGCGCAATATCACAAGGTTATATGCGCGAGATGACGGCTCGCTGTGGGTGGAGACCAGTCGCGGGTGGGACAAGCTGCCACCGGGCATAGCGGATATCCTGGATGTGTTCGACGCCGAAGGGCGTTTCATCAGGCAGGTCGTCCTGAAGAAGGATATCGATACAGCAAACGATTTTGTCTTCCTCCTCGGGAATCGGGCCTTGATCTCGGTGAGCGGTTGGTCTGCGGATCTGGCTTCGGCCGGTGTGGTTTCCCAGAGCCTGCAAGGCATCGATTTGGGAACGCAGCCCCCGGCCCTCATCATGTGCGAGCTTCTGCGAGCTGGCGAGCCTTCGCTGGGCGAGTCATGCGGTGGTGGATCGCAGGCCGGCGGATCATTAGCTGGCGGGGCGCAAGCCAGCAAGTGATTGCATGACGGTTCTTGCGCGCCACGAAGTGAGGTGCTCGTTTTGAGAGCAGGCATGAGGCCATGTTGCCCCGCAATTGATCGCCGCACGGAAACAACATATGTTGGCAGGAGGTAGAGGATGCGTACCTGCTTGCACTGTGTTTATCTTCCTCGATGTGGATCTTCTAACCAGGAGCCCGATGATGACAAGACCTTCTAATCCCAGCATTCTGCTGCTTGTCATGATCCTCCTTGCCTTCCTCGTGGCGCTTCCAGGCCTCGCGGAAGCCAAGGGATCGTGCCAGCAGGGAGACAGGCACCGTGAGGGCCTCGGGGAGGAATTCCCCGATTCCCAGTCTCAGCTCGTTTCCGACTTCTCGATACCTACAGCGGGGAGTGGAGGACACCTGCCTTCGGAGTCTGGCGGCAAACCACCTGCTCTGGTTGGGAAATCGTGTGTGCGTTCCCTTGCCCTCCCATTCGTTCGCAGGGACCGCCGGACCTCGATGCGCTGGACACGCTAGTATGGCAACGGCCATGACTGCACTATGGAAATGCCGAATGCGTGAAGGATCCCTAGGCTCGGCCCCGTGTTCGGGGAATATGGCAGCCCTGACTGTGGCCGACTGGAAGTCCGTGGGTGCACAAGCCCGCGTCTATCTTGTCGCGGGTGCCTGGCAGTCCGCGCATGATCTGCTCTGGCCACATGTTCAATTCCATTGGACCTCGCCTGCGTTTCCGCCAGAGGGGTTGGAGTGCCTCTCGCTCTGCACGATTTCCTGCGCTCGTCTGAATCATGCCGCTCATCTAACGAAGGCGCATGGCTGGCTCTCCCGAGCCTTCCTGCAACATGGTAAGAACCTGCCGCCGGAAGCTGCAACACTGACAGCTTACTGCCTTGCGCGACAAGCAGCAGATGCAGGTAAGCACGAGAGCGCACGGAAGTGGATTGCATTGCTCGGTGAGGAAACAATCCTACAGTCCAGTCCATGGGCTCAGGCCCGCTTGTCTTCACTGCTGGGCCGCATTGCAACTCGTGAAGGCAATCTCGGGGCGGCGGAACACTACGGCACAGAAACAGCCCGGCTGGCGGAACTCGCCGGCAGCGAGACCCTGCGGGGCGATGCGTTTGCACTTCTGGCAATCGTTGCCAGGATGCGTGGGGCGTTGGGCGAGGCGAACACGCTCTATGCCAAGGCAGCCACGCACTACTGGCAGTCAGGCAACATGACAGGTCACGTAACGGTTCTGCTCAACCGCGCCTGGACGCTCGGCCTAATTGGAATGTTGCCTGACAGCAAGCGGCTCTTTAAGGAATCGCTCAGTACGGCTGTGTCGCTCGGTCGGCAATCTACTGCTCTGCGGGCGCGACTGGGCTTGGCGTGGGTGTGTGCAAGAGGCGGAAATCTACGTGAGGCACGCTCCCGACTCCTGTCAGTTTGGCGGGAAACCCGCCGGCGCAGCATGCTCCGTGAGGAGACGCTGGCGCTCGAGTATCTGGCAGAAACCTACATCCTCTCTGGCGCTTTGACGAAGGCCAAAGTTCCGCTTCGTTTGGGCAGACGCTTGGCCCAACGCCTTGCTCCAGATGGCGACCTGACCCTCGAAATCCAGATCCGTGAGGCGATGCTGTCTCTTGCGGAAGGTCGCTGGAGCGACGCGATATCCCAATCCAAGGCCGCAATTGAGCACGCGCGACGGATAACCATGCCGTGGGAGCTGGCCCAGGCGCTGCGACTGCTTGGAACCGCCTATTTACACCTGCCACGGCGGCGGCAGGCCCGGGATGCATTCCGCAAGGCGCAGAGTCTCTTGGTACAGATGAATGAGCAGCTTGAGCGCCATGTCGTGACCGCTTGGCTCTCAGCGCTGGGGCAGCAGCCACCCAGCTCGCCACATGGATCTGTTTCCCGCGCGCTGGATGCCGCAGACGCTGTTCCCAGCGAACTCCATTTTTGGCTGCATCACCCGCTCCTCGGTCCGGGGCCGTGGACCTGTCGCACGCAAGGAAGAGGGCGGGGTAGTCATTGGGATGTGACATGTGGCAGTAGCGGGCGGGTGCTTTGCGCAGACGATTCGGCAACACCGGCCGCTAGCGATGGGCAGACAGCTGGCGCTCTC
Organism: Candidatus Eiseniibacteriota bacterium; assembly: GCA_023128935.1. GTDB lineage: Bacteria > Eisenbacteria > RBG-16-71-46 > CAIMUX01 > WJJG01 > DAOVQB01. Next base: position 9,570 of record JAGMDA010000232.1, read on the forward strand.
TACTGGACTGAGGTAACTGCCGACAGTAAGGATGCGGGCAGCAATTGCGGTTACCTTCAAGGTTCCGTCGCGCCTATCTGGTCAGATTTGGGCCTGATTACGCGCTCGCCAGAGCTTCTGATGACCCTGCGCCTGGCCGAGACATATGCACGCGGCACAATCCCGATTCTGGTCACTGGCGAGACAGGTTCCGGAAAGGACCTTCTTATACGAGGCCTCCATGTCATGAGTGATCAGTCCGGGCGGTTTGTACCGGTCAACTGTGCAGCGGCCCGCAAGGATCTGTTCGTGGCGGAGCTCTTTGGAGCCAGGAAGGGAGCCTATACGGGAGCGGTTGAACATCGGAGCGGATTGATCGAGGCTGCTCGGGACGGCACTATTTTCTTCGATGAGATCGCAGACCTCGAGCCCGAGGCCCAGGGATTCCTCCTGCGCTTCCTGGACAGCGGGGAAATCCGACCACTTGGTGCAACACGGCGCCAGCACGTGACGGCGCGTGTAGCCGCGGCTACATGCCAGGATCTGAGCGAGCACGTGAGGGCCGGGCTATTCAGAGCGGATCTCTATG
>JAGMDA010000233.1 GCA_023128935.1 Candidatus Eiseniibacteriota bacterium
CGGGATCGAAGTCCGGCCACATGCTGTCCATCATGCCCCAGATGAACGTGTCATTGACAAACGAGTAGGACACCTCGGAAGCCGCAACGAGCCCCACGGCACCGTGCTCGAAGCGATGCCACGCCTCTGTGAAGCATTGCCCGCCATGGTTGTATTTGCCCGTCAGGCAATTGATCGTGAAGACAAAGGGATACATGTCGGTCGTGAAGTACGAGATATGCCCGATGCCGAAGTAAGGTTCACCCCAACTGAACACCGAACCATGATCGCGGTGCAGGACCATATAGGCGCCGGCGTTGACCGCATCGATGACGCCAACTGCGTTACCACCCCAATCGGTCAAATGAGATGGGTCAGCCGGGATGTAGCCCAGGCCGCTCGGCCCGAAGTAGTTGACAACCATGTAGGTGTTCGGGTTCGTTGACCACGTATAGCCCGGGGAGCCGGAGTAGATGGCATACTCCCGGACCGGATCCTTGCCCAGAACGTTCGCTTGATATCCGTAACATATCTCTGTGCAAAGAATGAACCAGCGCTCAGTCTGCCAGCCACCCGCGATGAGCGGATGCTCGTAGAAGTCCGGATTCGTGACCGGCTCTCTCTCATAGGAGAGCATGTGTCCAATCATAAGCTCAAGGTCGTCCGCACCCCGAGCCGTAATGCGGCCGTGCGCCATGTCTGGCAGATTGTTGCCCGAGACATCAGCATAGATGTTATCGCTGACGCAGTAGTAACTCCACGTGGGGGAGGTCACGCCGCTGTCCCGGTCGTCACCTGACCCAGGGTAATCGCCCAGGATCAGGAATGCGACGGGCGGGATGTCCCAGGTGTTGTAGGCATTGTTCAGCCAGGCCTCAATCTGCGTATGGCTTGTGCCTGTCTCCGAAGTCGTGTAGAACTCCGTGCTGATCCCCTGCAGATTCCTCCAGGTCTTCAGTGTGTCGGCCCATGGAATGAATTCAGCGTTGTCGGGACAGATGATGACGTACTCATATCCCTCTCTGTTGCCACGCGGGAGATCAAAATCCACATGCGGGAGTGATTCGTAGTTCAACAGATGATCGCGCAGAAGCGGTTCCCAATAGCGATTGCGAAGCCTGTTTTCTCCGAATTCGCCATTACCGCCCACAAATTCTATCCGGATGTCCAGTTCCGTATAAACAGTGAGTTCCTTCGTTACGGGATTGTACTGGAATGGCGTGACGCCGATGTTCACGATGTCCACACCGCGCATATCCGTCGGCTCGGACACAAGCACGTGGTTCTCCGGGTAGTTGGCATCGCGATTGTAGATCGACGGGTCCTTCTCATAGCTGAGTGGAGAATCGTCGTCCTCCTTCTGAATGGGCGGCGCAGGGGCCAGTTCGATGTTGCTGTAGGTGCGCGTCTGCGCGGAGACAACTTCGAGCGAAACGCTCGCGCCCTCGGGGATCGCCACAGCCCGGCTGAGGCCCGGCAGGTTCGGTGCGCCTGCGTTATTCGGGAGGAAGACGCCAGGTAGCAGGACGATCTGCATCTGTTCGCCATCGACTTCCAATGATTCAAAGTCAAAGCGATCCATGCCGTAGTGGATCTCTACTCCACTCCGAGATTGCGATTGCAGCCGGATGCCCGCATTCCCCGCATTTTCCTCAATCAGCACCATTTCCGCAAAAGCAGGAGCCTGCAAGAGCAGCGCGGCGAGGAAGAACAGGGCCACTGCATGACCGCTGTTGAGATGGACAATGGATAATCTCATGAACCCCTCCTCATAGGTTTGGGAGGCAGGCAGCTTCACGAGACCGGGCGGCTGACGAGCCAGGGTAATGCACTCCCCACAACGCCACCGGTTCACGCCAAGCTGCAAGCCCTGCTGCCAGCTGATCCATTCGCTGGATTAGAGCGGTAGACCCGGGCAGAGATTGTGAAGAACACACCATGCCATTAGTCTACAACCTCGACTGAGTATAGCACCCCCAAGCCCGCATCCACCACAAAAATAGAAAGTTGCTAGCCCAGGCTGACCATCCCAACCCTTAGGGCCCGGCGTTCGGGACCGGCGAAAATGGGAAGCTATTCTTGCGCGAGCCCTTAGTGAAGAGGGTCATCTCCGAGCTGAATAGGGCGGGGAAGGACCGCCATTGGCCTAGGAGCGCCTGGCCCGCATGGCTGGAATCAACCAATATTCCTGCATGTTGGGAGGAGCGCACACGGGGGTTTGTCTGATAGACTGGTCTTGGGCCGTAGCACCTATGAGTCCGCGGAGCGAGGTGACAGCCATACCGCCAACTCTAGGCCTCACAAACAATTAGGCCCAAGGCACGTTTCATAGCACATCGGGGATCATAGCTATCTTTCATAGCTATCTTAATGAGGAGGTCCGAAGATGCTTCCGGACGTACGAGGTGCTGGTATGGGCGCGCGGCTAGCCGTAGCCGCCGCGCTGTGCGCAGGACTTATCGCAACAGGTATGCAAACAAGGGCCGCGCAAGCAGGAACTATTCAACCCAACAGTCTGCGGGATAACGCACTGCAAGCCAATATCATGCAGTCTGTAGCTACACAGACAGAGACCATGCAGCTGCAGCTCGAATATCCCGAAAGCAGTCTCGGCCTCACAGAAAGCAACGGGTTCACGCACCTGGGGTTTGAGGGCTGCGAACTCTCGGGACGCGTGGGGGCTCCCGCACTCCCATTTCGGTCCGAGCAGATCGTCCTGCCGGAAGGAATGGAAGCCCGGGGGGTCGAGGTGGTTTCTATCTCTTCAATCCGGATCCCCTGCGGGGAGATTGCCCCAGCTCAACCCCCGGCCATACTGGGTCCGGTGGGCATCAGCCTCCCCGAGCCGGAGCAAGTGCCAGCGGATCCCGCCATCTATGAGGGAACCGATCTCTTCCCACTGGAGCTCGCCCGCTTCCGCGGCACCGGACACTTTGGGGATCTCAACATTGCCGCCTGCGAAATCCACCCTGTGCAGTACGATCCGGCATCCAAGGAAATCATCCTGCACACGCACATCACCCTGACATTAGAAATGGAGACTGATCCTGACTGGCAATCTGCGGAGGAACGCCCGCGCGAGATGGCGCGCATCACCAGACAAATGGCCCGAGCGCACATGCATGGCGCCGAAGGCCTCCCCGATGCCTGGGGTGAAGGTCACGCGACACCTTTGGATCCCGATCAATACCAGTACGTCATCGTAACGGTTGAGGAGCAGCTCGCCCCCTACGAGACCTATGCCGCGTGGAAGAGGGCCAAGGGGGTCCCGGCGACAGTCGTCACGACAGATTGGATCGACGGCGCCTATGCAGGCCGTGATCTGGCCGAGAAGGTTCGCAATTTCATCATCGCAGCCACAGAAGAGTGGGGCACCTCGTATGTGCTCATCGGCGGAGACCAGCACATCGTGCCTTGCCGGGTGGCATGGGCCTTCGATTGTGAGGCCGGGTTCTATCCCGACGAGAACGACCTCTATACGGACCTCTACTATTCAGATCTCGATGGCAGCTGGGATGAGAACGGCAACGACATCTTCGGCGAGGTCGATGATAACGTTGACCTCTATCCCGACATCCTCGTGGGCCGCGCACCCTCGGATGACTTGGCTGATGCCAATGCGATGATAAACAAGTTCCTCACCTATGAGCGAACGCCCCCATCCGGCCACATGATGGATGCCTTCTTCTTTGCAGAGATCCTCTGGTCCAATCCCTATACTGATTCAGGAATCGGCAAGGATATGATCGCCGACCGGCACTTCAGTCCCGCCTATGAGCCGATCGAGCGCCAGTACCAATCTCTGGGCAATGAATCCCCCGCTTCGGTGATCAGCTACCTCAACACGGGCCCTCACCTTGCCAATCACGGAGGACACGCCAGTTATAGTCTCATGGGATGTGGCACCGGCTACATCGACCGCGGCGATGTGGATGGGCTCATCAACGGACCCAACTACTTTGTGCTTTTCTCCATTGGGTGCTGGGCGGGCGCTGTTGACTATGGCTGCATCGGCGAGCACTTCCTCGAGAACGCCAATGGCGGCGCCATCGCCTTCGTCGGGAACTCCCGCTATGGTTGGGGCTCACCCGGCAATCCCGGATGGGGCTACTCAGAGACATTCGATTCCGACTTCTACGGTGCCATCCTGACTGAGGGACTGACGCAGTACGGTGCGGCAGTCGCTTGGCCAAAGGTGCTGCGCGTTCCCTATGCTCAAGACGGGAACGTCTACCGCTGGCATGAGTACCAAGTGAACCTCTTCGGCGACCCGGAGATGGTCTGTCACACGGCCGATATCAGCACGATGACGCTGGATGGCCCCACAAGCATCCCGATCGGCTCTACATGCTTCACCGCGACCGTCTCCGACCCAAGCGGTCCCGTGTCCGGAGCACGGCTCTGCTTGGCGGGAGGTGATGTCTATCAAGTTGGCTTCAGTGATCAAACCGGACAAGTCATCTTTGAGATGGATCTCGCCGACCCCCAGGCGCTAACGCTCACGACCACGGCCGCAAATCACCCCTACGCGGAACTCGCCATCATGGCAACCGGCCACGATCCTTTCTTGACCGTCACATCGTGGGCGATCGACGATGATGCCACGCCGCCTTCAGCGGGCAACGGCGACGGTGAGATCGGGGCGGGGGAGACCATCGAACTCTTCGTCACCGTACATAACTACGGTGGTGAAGCCTGTAGCGGCGTAACCGCAACGCTCTCAGCGTCGAATCCGCACGTGAGCCTCATCAGCGATATGGCATCATACGGCACAGTGCCTTCCGGGGGAGAGGCCACCAATGCCACACCCTTCGTCTTCCAGGTGCAGCCAAGCTGCCCGGATGATGAAACCATCCTGTTCACAGTTCTGTTTACGGACAATGGCTCTGGCAGTTGGCCGTCGACCCTGCCGCTGACCGTGGTGGCGCCGGGCCCGCGTGTTCACCACTACACGGCAGTTGAAGTCATTGGAAATGGTAACGGGATCATTGAGCCAGGCGAGACAGTTGCACTCACAGTCTACGTACGGAACGAGGGCAGTGGAAACGTGAGCCCGATGTCGGCATCTCTGACCACGAACGACGCCAACCTTACTGTCACGCAAGGATCCGCATCGACCAACAGCAGCTTGGCTTCTGGAGCGATGGCTGCCCTGGGCCCACCATTCGAGGTCCGCGTGGAGAGCTGGTGTCCAGCCACTACCTATGGTGCGCTCGACATTGCTTTCACGCACGATGAGGGTAACGACGTCGATGCCTTTCTCATCGCAATTGGAGAACCTGGTTTCGAAGATGACATGGAGAGCGGCGCCGGCGGGTGGACGCACTTTGGAACGAACGATCAGTGGCATCTATCCGACTACCGGCAACACTCTGGCACATACAGCTGGTACTGCGGATCACCAAGCCACCAGTACGCGAACAATACGGATGCCACACTCATGAGCCCAGAGCTCGTTGCGCCCGAAGCAGCGGAACTCTCATTCTGGTGCTACTATGACGTCACCATCTACGGAGTCGATGGCCTGTTTGTCGATATCCTGCAGGATGGTGATTGGGAAACGATCGACTATCTCGGCAGCGGAGGTGCGCTCGACTCAACCCTTTTTGTATGTGACTGGGCCGAGCATGTCTACGAACTCCAGGACCTCACGCCCGGGAGTACGACGCAGGTGCGCTTCCGGTTCGTGACGGATGGAAGCGATACCGCCGAGGGCTTCTACATCGATGATCTTGCCATACGATCGCCAGCCACAAGCCAGATAGGCGATCCGCGCACCCACGTCGAGTTCGCGTTATCGCCAGCGGCACCCAACCCGGTGGTGGGCGCTGCCAGGTGGCACCTGTCGCTCCCCAAGGCCAGATGCGTGACGGCGCGCATCTACGACCCGGCCGGACGTCTGGTGAGTACGCTCGTGAACAGCTTCCTGGAAGCCGGCAGCCATGAGTTCAGCTGGGATGGCAAGGCGGCGAACGGAAGAGCGACACCTGGAGGAATCTATTTCCTGCACCTGCGCGCAGGCCAGAGCCAGACGGTTCGCAAGCTCGTGAGATTGCAGCACTAGCTCATTACGGCCAGGTAGACGTCGCCGTCGCCACGGTTTGTCCTTGACCGGATTGGTCTCAGGCAGCAGATTCCGTGCTTGAGACAAGGGTTGGCGAGGCCGATCCTAGATGGAAATGGGTCTGTCGTGTTGGGGGCTCTTGCGAACCCTGCTGAATCCGACAGAGTCAGCGTGACGTCTCTGCAGGGGGAGGGATTTGAAATGAATCTACTGCGGAAACCTGGAATCTGGGGCAGTGCCATTGCTTTCATGGCGGTCGCCGCCCTTCTGCTGGTCGCCGGCTGCGGGGATGACGATGACGACAAGGGCGCGCCAACGAATCACGCTCCAACGATCACCGGGGTGAGTGTGAACCCGAGTACGGTGACCGAGGGGGGGAGCGCTACCGTCACGGTCGTTGCCAGCGATGAAGACAACGATCAACTGACCTATTCCTACTCACCAAATGGCGGCGCGATTAGCGGGATCGGCTCATCCGTGACCTGGTCGGGCTGGGCTGCAGCGGGATCGTATACGGTCACTGTCACTGTATCGGATGGGGAGAAAGAGGCGCAGGGTACTGGGGCCGTCACTGTTTCCGAGGCAGCCACTGGAATCACGGGAACCGCGGTTGCGACCGCCGGCGTCCAGGCTGATCTTCGCAACTCCCTAGTGAGGCTCTTCCCAGGCATAAGCGAGTTCAACGCCGACACGCCAACCATGACAGTGGCAGCCCAGGGCACAGAATTCTCCGTGTCCTTCTCATTCACAGGCCTCGCACCTGGCACCTACTACCTCGACCTTTGGAAGGACATGGACAATAGCGGCTCTTACACGACCGGCGATCTGTACGGAGTCCACGGCATCTACGCGTGGCCCAGCCCCACGCCGAGCGCGATCATGGTCACTCAGGGTCAGATGGTGAACATTGGCGAGATCATGCTCTACGCGTTGTAGCCCTCTGTATCTCAACTACCGACACGGGGAATCCCATCGGGATTCCCCGTCTTTTTCGAGTCGCTTGGTCATGCCCACCATGCGCTGTTGAACGCTCCGTAGCCCGGGGCACTCATCGCGGCTCTCGCAGCGATTGATCCAAAATCACAGAGCAAGAGAAACGCCCGAGAGGAATCCCCCTCAGGCGTTTCTCTCCGCTGCCGGTTCCCGGCCATCCCCGGTGGATCCCCGGTCGCAACTTAAGGGATGACCGGGTCCCAGCGACCTGGTGCGTTCTGCGGGACACCTATCTGTGGGCTCCGTTGTCTCTGCCGCATCGAATCTCACCCAATCCCAAGAAGAGGCCCCCCACGCCAACCAGAGACACCATGGTTGGCAATCTTCGATGCCTGCCTGGCTGCATGTTCGTCCCGTGAAGACTGCTGGGCGGGACGCGACCCCTTGATGAACGGCCCGAGCCAATGAGTCCTCCTCGGTGTGCGTCTGCCGCCACGACCCCGCCCGCTTTCAGGTGTCATGTCAATCAAGGGCAAGATGAAGGCCAGGAGGATGGGCTGAGCGCGCATATCCTGTATCTTTCGTTATTCGAATGGTTATACGGACTGCTGGCAACACCCCCCGGTCCCATGAGGCCAGAATTGTGTCCCCCGGGACACCGCCGACTGTGTCCGATCAAACACGCGGCCTGCTTTGGTGGGTGCCCCTTCCATCAAGAGCACTTGCCTCCCATGGGTTTCCTGACGCACTATGACGGAGTCTTCCGATACCCTGGCATCGGGGGAGCTGAGCCATCAACCAAACTGGGAACTCTCTTGGCATCTACAGTCAGCCAATGTTGGGGGCAGGAGTATCATTTGAATGAAGGTGCTGGGAGGCAAATGTGCAGAAGTCAGCTGTTCCAGTGATTGTATGCGTAGCCTTGACGCTGGCGTTCCTCGGGGCTGCCGCGGATGCTCAGCAAGCGGCATACTTGCGCAAGCACTCCTTTGAGCTGCCATCCAAGGATGCTGCTGAGACGGTGCAACACCCGGTGGACATCGCCGTTGCTCCGAATGGCTCCATGCATGTCCTCGATAGGGACGGACAGGTGGTCGTCTTCTCGGAAACGGGCGTTCTGCTGCATAGCTATGGGGCCTCGGAATTGTCTAGGCCGGTGGCCTTCACCATCTCCGGGGATGGCGTAGTCCTGGTTCTGGATGGTGACAAGAAGCAGGTCTTCGGCTTCGACTCCGAGGGAACGCCAATAGGCGCATTCGGGAAGGGCGGTGATCGGGGAGGTGAATTCAGCAAACCGGTTGACATTGCGCAGGGACCGGGGGGGCTGGTCTATGTGCTGGATGCGGGTCGCAAGGGCGTTCAGATCTTCTCGGCGGATGGGCTGTTCATCCGGGATGTTATGCCCGCGAACCTACTGGAGGAACCAACTGCCATTGCGGTGACCCCCGATGGGTCGATATACGTATCCGACAAGAAGGCTACTCAGCGCTTCTATGAGCTTCCCGCATTCCACTCCCTTCCCTGGGAGGACACCTTCCCCGCATCCCTGGCTGCCGGCATCAATATCCGCGGTGGCCAGATCCTTGAGATCATCTCCATGGCAACCAATGCAAACGGGTCGATCTTCCTTCTCGACCGAAAGACGGGGAAGGTCTGGCGACGGCGGCCAGCTGACGAAGATGAACGCGGAATCAGCGACTACATCTACGGCGGATTGGGCAGTTCCTTCGGGTCTTTTGAGAAGGCCGTTGGGCTCGCATTTGCCGGGGTCGACCAGCTTGTGATTCTCGATGAGAAGCTGCGCAAGGTAGAGCGGATCAAGGTCAAGACAGAATCCGGCTTGCTCCCAAGTCACGCGTCCGAGATGGTTATCGGCGTTGGCTATGGACACCCGCGACGGATCCCCGCGGTCCTGGTCGGCCTCGACTACGATTCGAGCGGGGTCGCGCGTTTCTTTCTCGAGGGTGAGGACCGGACGCTGGTCGCCCAGAAGGCCAAGCGCACCTCTTTCATAGATGGCTTCGGGCACGCAGCGACGGGATTTGAGCCGGATGAGTCATATATCGACATGCAGTATAGCGATGAGCTGTCCTCGATCGCTGCCGTTGCGGCCAACGACTCGCTGGTCGTGATCTCCGATCCCTCAAAGAACCGTATCGCGGTCTATGACAAGCATACGGGCACGCTCATCGGCCTGTTCGGCGACAACTACCAGGATGATCGCAAGTTCGATAGGCCCCAAGGGGTAACGCTGACGACCAGCGGGCGGGTGGCAGTGGCCGATAGGAACTCCAACAAGGTTAGAATCCTCAGTTCGGATCTAGCCAGCGTCATCAGTCTGGAATTCATCAAACCCTATGGGATTGTTTCCGACTCACACGACAACCTATATGTGTGGGCCGAGGACGGCACTGAGTTCTCTTTCATCCCCACGGGAACGCAACGCCTAGAACGATTTCGGCGGACAGCCTTTCCGGCTACCATCGCGGGATTGGCGTTCGATCCGGCAGGGAACTTCATTGTGATGGATCACGCATCCCAGCGGATCCGGGTGATCAGTCCAGACGGCCAGGAGATCCTCTTCACCTTCGGTCCGGAGAAAGCCTACCGAGAGCCAACCGGCATCTTCGTCGATCGCATGGGGAATGTGTATGTGTCAGATCGCGAGGAGAAGTGCACGCATGTCTACCATTGGACCGTTTCCCTGCCGGTGCCCGACCGGTTTGACGTGGTCTACCGAGCTGAACACGCCACCATCAGCTGGGACGGCAATCCGAGCAGATACCTATGGGGCTACAACGTCTACATGGATCTTGGCGATGATGCCGGCGGGATGAGCCTTTTGAGCCACAGCAGGGCATGCCATGTTGAGGTTCCTCTTGAGAGCGTCAGGGAAACCACGCTTGTCAGGATCCACATTGCCCCAACAGCCGTGTCGGGCGCGATCGGCGCGATGAGCCGGGCAATTTCCCTGCCGGCTCTGAACGCCCTCGCCGCGCCGGAGGATCAGGATCCAGTCACATCAGCGCAGTTCGCTGCGGCGGCCCTCCGGCAGCTTGAGGCAGAGGACCCCGATAGCTACCGGGCGGATGCTTCCACGGCCGCGGGCCTCCGGTTGATTGTTTTTCTGGCTGCGGCCGGATCATGCGACTATCAGCAGACCATCAATCAGGGAATCGCCTTGCGGGATGCCGTTCCCGACGCCTTCAGGACCACCTATCACAAGCGGATGGCGGAGGCATACCTCGCCACAGGCAACCCCGGGGAAGCAGGCGGCCATCTGCTGGCTATGAGCGGTGGCTCTGCTTCCTGGGAGTACCTTGCTGATTCAACAGTCATCGCGATGACCTTCAGAGTCGTGGATCTGTTCCTCGCAAGCCAGGATACCACTATGGGGCTCGAGTTTATTCAAGCCTACCATGCCGATATCCCAGATGACTATGTCTCACTCAAGAACCTGTATAAGAAGCGCATCGGGCTCGTCAGTGCGCGGATTAAGTTGAGCTCAGGCCTGGTGTACTGGCAGGCGCAGGACTATGAGGCCGCAAGTGATTTCTTCCGCGAGGTAGCAACCAAACGTGCCGCGGATTTTGGCCTCGAGGAGCGAGTTATGGGCTATCAGCTCTTGGCTGCGGCTTTATATGCGTCGGGCAGAAAGACCGAGGCAAAGGACCAGTATGAAAAGATCTTCGTGTTGCAGCCAGCCTTTGATCTAGACGCCTCTCTCGAACAGATACGGCAGCTATGCAACGTAACGATCTACAGCCTTGAGATGATCTCCTTTTTCCGTGACCTCCAGCCTGAGGGGCGGTAGTCGATCTCGCGGCACAGATCCGGTGGCGCGGCTCGTGCTAATCAGGATTCGTGAAGGGCCCGATCACAACCGGCGGGATGTTACCGCCTTAGGGCTTGCGCGAACCCTTAGGGCTTGCGCAGCTTGTGCCGGCGCATGATCTTCAACAGGCTGGAGTGGTCTGCGAGACTGAGTTCAGTGGCTGTTCTTGTGATCTGCCAATCGTTCCTCTCGAGCGCGGCCAGAATGATCTCTCGCT
>JAGMDA010000234.1 GCA_023128935.1 Candidatus Eiseniibacteriota bacterium
GGGCGAAGGATGCCTATCTCATCAATGACCTCTAGGGTTGTTACGGTCAGGTTTAGCTCGGTTACCGCGCCCTGGGAAAAGGCATAGGTTTCGTTTGCCACATTGCCATTGGCATAGAAGTATATCGTAGCCTCGGTTTCAATGTCACCCGAGACGACGAGGTAGTCGATCTCAGCCGCATTTCCGTACTGCCCGGCAACGGTGGTGGTATAGCTACCTTTTTCCACGCCGCCTACCTTAGCGGTGATCACCGTGCCTATTGCCGCATCAGACCCGTCAATGGTTATCGTGCCATGAAAGGCGTGGGGTACAGGCGGTATGGCATGGGATGGACTGGCAACAATGCCGCACAGTGCCAACACCGCGATTATCACCGGGACGAGGACCCATCTTCCCTTCTTTCCCATCTTGTCCTCCTTTTTCTGCTTACCAAAATATGGGGGAGGGGAGGGTTTCTGTCGGCCTCCCCTCCCCCATTTCTAGTCGAGGTTCAAACCATCTCCTGTATCCCGCAGTCCTTAATCAAGATCTGGGGCTAATGGGGTGATGGTCATTCCTGCCAGGGTGGCGGCATTCTGCATGTAAATCCAGTAGCCCAGACCAGCGTACATCTTGTCGCTTACACTGTCCTGACCGTATGCCACGGCCCAGCTTGTGCCAGTGTTGCCATACATGTCTTTCTGGGTGGCGTTCAGCGACGGGCTGACCACCTGGCCGTAACCAGGTAGACCAGCCGCTGTCTTAGCTACTGAAGCGACAGCATCGTCCGCGTTCAGACCTGAACTGGTGAGGTATGCCAGACTAATCATGTTCCAACCAGCCGCCAAAGCCTTTTCCGGAGTGGTGAACTCGTTGGCGGCAAACTTCAGCTGCGCTGTCTTGGCCAGGCTCAGCTTGACATACACTGAGTCACAGGGAGATAGCTCATAGCTATTCTCTAGCAGTTCCCAGTAGTAGCCATCGGCATCAGCATCGAAGGCATCATACCAGTAGCCGATGGTCCGGCCCGTCGGAATCAGCTCACCAATGGTATCCGCTGCAGAGATGAGCTCCACCGGCGTGGACAGGGTGTTCCACCCGCTGACCAGGTCAACGGTGGAAGTCTGGTAGGAAGCGTTGTCAGCTACCACGGTCGCCTTGGACGTATGCAGCCACGGGTAGTAGACAATATAATCGGTGATGGGGTCACCGGTGCCGCTGGAGTTGGACTTGGTAACCGTGGCTCCGGTGAGAGCAGTGTAGGCCGGCCCGCTGGCATCGCCATACCAGTTGTACTGGGTGAGGATATTGAGGTAGTCAGTGGCAGTACCCACAATAGCCGCGGCTCCATAGATGGCGTAAGTGCCGTTGTCGTAGATGTCGTTGTACTGGATATAGAAGTAGTCGGTGCCAACAGTCTTGGGGGCATCTCCTATGGTGATACCAGTCCCGGCAGATCCGGTGATAGTGTTGTTCTTTATCGTTACTATCGCGTTATTCGCGCCTTCAAACACTATCCCGCAATCGTAGCCGCCGGTGATGGTGTTGCCGGTTACAACGATATCCGCAGTTTGACGCTGGATGTCTATAGGGATAACAGCGTTAGTTATGGTGTTGTTGGTGATACTTGCTGTTACTGTGTTATTGTAACCGTTCACCGATATACCAACGCCATTAGAGTTGGTCAGCGTGTTGCCGCTTATGGTTACACCACTTATCTTATGGTTGCCAACTTTAGTAATAACGTGGATGTTGCCAGACGACAACGCCCCGGTTGTAAACGAGCAACAGTTATTAAAGGTGTTGTTGCTCACCGTGGCTGAGGTTATTGGGGCTGCGCCCCCCCCCGCCAAGCTGAGTATGAACCATAACGGTCACTACATTACCCCACTCGCTATCCGCTTGATCCTCTGGGATTACGTAGTTGAATGTGTTTCCGGTGACCGTCATATAGTTCCACCCGTTGTTAAAGACACCTTGGTCGAACTCGTCGTTGGTGCCGCCGGTCCTCACCAGCCGGTCAAAGGTGAGAGCTTCAATGATCACCGGGTTGGCAGCTGTGCCAGAGATCTCCGGCACTATCGCTATGTCTGAGTAGCCCCCGACCTGGCCATTCAGCGGCTCAGTGGCAGGCCTCAGGCTGGTGTAAGCGGCCCCGTTCTTCGATGTCAGCTTGATCTTCTGGTTCAAGCTGAGATAGTTATCCAGCTCGTAGATGGCTATGTTACCACTGCTGCCGCCCAGCTTCACGGTGTCACCGGTGATCGACGCGTTAATGGCGTTCTGCACATAATCGCCACTATGGACTGTAGTGCTCTCCTGGACCGTCGCGGTAGACAGCGGCGCGTAGGTGTTTATCAGGTTGTTGCTGCTGTCGTAGAGCTCCACCGCAGGGGCAACATACATCGTCCACTCGAAGTCTGGAGTGTAGTTAGGGGCTGATAGCGTTAGGGTGTGCGTTCCCGACGACGCGGGCCGGTAGGAAATGCTAAGCTCCCCGGAACTCGTCGCCTGGGTGTTAATCTGCGTGTAAGTAGGGCCGCCGGTGACGTTGTAGAACGTTCCCGACTTATCGGAGGTGAAGGTTACCACGGGCTCAGTATCGGGGTTCAGAAGGTTTTCGTTGGCGTCCCAGACCTCCAGATACATCATGTCGGAGTACATGTAGATCATGGTGGCGTCATCGGAAACGCTGGCCGAATTGTATTCGTCATTGTTGAACCCCAGCTTGGTCTCGGTGCCGGCGGTCACGTCAGGCCCAGTCCCTACTTCCACAACCTGCAGCTCGTCCTTGCTGGTGTACATGTAGCAATCGCCGTATTGGTTCGCAGCCAGGACGGTCGCAGGGTTCATGATGGCGGCCGAGGTGGAGAACTTGATCTTCTTGCCCGCGGCAGCAGTGAGGGTAACGGGTGTGGTGGCGGTTACCGTGCGGGCCTTCTGGTTGACAGTGGGCTCAATGGTGCACACTGACCACGAACTGCCGTTGTAGAAGGACACATAGTCGGCAATGATCGAGCCCGGTACCGTGGTCCCGAGGGGGAAAATCACCGTCACCGTACCACTGCCCGCCGACAACTGGGTCGGAAGCTCGAACACAAACTCCCACTGCCCCGCGAGGCCAGCGGTGTCGGGGCTCAGGGTTAAAGTGGGCGTCGTCGGACCAGCGTCATCAAGAGGAAAGGCGTCAGACAGCACCGGGGTGGTGTCCTGGCTGGTGAACACCTTCACCTTGTAGTCGAGGAACGACTCTGAGCTCTCGTCGGCGGTTGTAATGCCGGCGCCGGCAAGTATTTTCAGATAGCAAGGTGTGCCGGCATCCAGGTCCACCGGGGTCACTACGGATACCCGGTAGCCGCTGGTGGAAAGGGTGGCCGCCGAGATACTGGCAACAGCGCTATAGGTGCTGGCTTCCCCATCGCGGTCAACGAGGTAGTAGGTCCTTGTGGTATCCCCGTCAGTCAGGTCGAAGTTATCCGGACCCATGGCCGTTGTGCCATCGGGGTACCAGACCGTAATCGTGTCCACGCCCCGGCTCAGCGCCGTAGTGGGCGTGAAGTGGATGTAATGAATGGGGTCGGTGTCGATTGTGTTATAGGCGCTGTCTTTGAACTGCACCCACACGTTGGTTACCGCACCGGGTGAAGCAGCCACTGGTGGTGCCTGCACTATCAACAGCCCGCCTATGGCCATTGACAGGGCGATGACTAACGCCATCGTCAAATAAGCTATCTTGGTTTTCATCCGTTTGTCCTCCTTTTTGACTCCCTTTTTGACTCCCTTTATTTCTCGCTCGCCGAGACGAGCTTTCTAAGGGGCTAGGTTTCTCCAGAAGCAACCCTCTAAGTCTGCATCCTCCTTTATCCCCCTTTCTTGCGTTTTCTATCAGTCCCCAGCCCCTTGGTCCGGTGGCTGGTGATTTGCGAGCCTGTCCTCATCATTGTTGCTCTAGCTCCACTCCGAGTGGAGTTAAATCCATCCCCAGCATGCTTGCCAAGGTGTTAACACTTATAGAAGGACTCCACATCGATCAGACTCAAGGATGCCATTTCTCCGGTACCACAGTACTAGGGTACGACGGTACGACAGCACTGGGTATCTCTACCCCACATAATAAATTTGTCCTCCCCTGTTTAGGAAGCTGCAAAAGGTTCAAATTCCATAGCCGAATTGGTCAAGTTTTGCGACCCAAAAGGTTCTCAACAGGCCGCTTTCAGCTCCTTTGGCGGGGGCAAAAAAAAGAGACCTCACTGACAGTAAATGGGGGTGAGCAAGCCAAGAGGTAAAACCCGGAGGGCACTATTCAGCCGTCTTCTTTGAGACCATCTCGTTAGCAAATCAAGAGGGTGTTTCGATTTTCACCAGGATCCCCCCCCTTTTCTACATTACCATCCGCGGCGTTACTGAGGTGGATGTTGTCTCCCTACTCTTGCCCGGTTTTGTTGAGATAGAATAAAGGTGCGCATACGCCAATTACACAACCCAGTTGAAACAGGGTCTTTGCATTATCGGCTCGACCTGAGATGAAGAAGGAACTCGACCTGCCTCCCAAAAAGCAGTCCAGTTGTAATATTAGACTATGGACTAAGAAAGGGGGATTTGCATGGTCAGGAAAGCATTCACACCAG
>JAGMDA010000235.1 GCA_023128935.1 Candidatus Eiseniibacteriota bacterium
ACGAGCACGCCGTTCAACACCGGCAGCTGTTTGGATGCGGACAGCCAGGCCAACTACGACGGGGATTACCCATATTCCGGGTGCCCCTCCGGCGTGGATCGAGGCGTTACGACGCCGGTCGGGACCTTCCCGGCCAATGGTTTGGGCTTGTACGACATGCATGGGAATGTATGGGAGTGGTGTTCGGATTGGTATGGAGCGTATCCCGGCGGGACTCATGGTAGTCCCGCCACGGATCCCCTGGGCCCGGAGACGGGCTCGTACCGGGTGGTCCGCGGGGGCGGCTGGAGCTACTACGCGCAGCTCTGTCGTTCCGCCATTCGGAACGGCAGCTACCCCGACGTCAGCAACGACCACATCGGGTTCCGTCTTGCGAGGTCGGCCTTTTAGGCGCGTAGCGCCTGAGCACTTGGCTATTGGGCCCTTTGTTTTTGGGTCTTGAGGCGAGCCGCGGACCGTGGGGCGGCGGTGCGGAGCCCGCAGCCCCTGGGGTCGATCGCGAGCTGGGGGTGAGGTTGAGGGAATGCTGAAGGCGGGTATCCGCTCTGAGGGCCGGGGTGCCGCACCCCGGGACCAGGTACATGGTGATATTGGGATGGCACATTCGCCCCTGAGTCGGGACCGGGCATGAGTAGTTTGCGAGTGAAAGTTGTGTCCCTTCCGTTTGTTGGCACGGAGGGCTTCGATACGGAGCCACTGGATTCGTTCTGCCGGGACCACGATGTCACTGCCTGGCGAGACCATTTCTTCATCTGCGACGGGCGACCGGATCTGGCTGTGATCCTCGAATACCGACCGCGCGAGGCTTGGCGCAAGCCGGAGTGCCGCGATGCCCGCATGGCTGGTGAGGAGCGAGCCGCCCGCTTGGAAAGTTCCTGGAACGAGCGCTCGGCGCAGCGCCCCAGGCGCCGACGTCGGCGGACTACCGCCCGCCTGGCGGAGGTCGCAGCCTAAAATGGAGTGCAGATGTTGGTGGTTTGTTGCATGTAGAATCCTGGAGCGGGTTCACTCGACCTCAATTGTGCCCCGGGGCACAATTTGCAGTAACCTGCTGGACTGTAACAGATTACAGGTGTTATTGATTTGTTGCATGTAGGATCTTGGGAGCGGATTCACTCGACCTCAATTGTGCCCCGGGGCACAATTTGCATTTGTGAGCTATCCGCATCGAGTAAGATGAACCAAGGCTCAGGCGGCTTCATAGACAACCTTGCCCTCCCGCGATACCTCAAAGAGCACAGTGCCGGGAACATTCTTCCAAGTCTCGAAGAGTTCCAAGCTGGCCACAATTATGTCAGCGGGAATTGCCGCGGGCTCCAGCGCGCGCAGGAGGTGCACTGTCTCAGCGCGTCGGTTCCTGACGACGTCCTTGACAACGAGGAAATCGAGATCGCTGTCGGCGCGAGCATCTCCTCTGGCGTGGGAGCCGAAGAGAATGATCCGCCTGGGCGAAACTGCGTTGACCAGAAGAGCGATCGCTTCCTGTATGGTTTCCTCCGGAATCATTGGAACCCCCTCCTACATCGACACACCTATCACTAGAGGCACCTATAGAGGCACCTGTGCCCCGGGGCACAGGTGTAACTACTTGGGCGATCATGGGTTACAGATGTGGCCCGTGACGGATGGCAAGCGTTCGGACAAGTGGGGAGGTCGGTGGAATACACAGCTGCAATAGATGGCTGGCGAGAAGCGCGGGCCTTTAGTGCAGGAGAACCATGCGCTTGGTCGTGCGCTCGCCATTGATTCGGAGCTGGTAGTAGTAGACGCCGCTGGAGACCCGCTCGCCCCTCTGGTCGCAGCCGTCCCAGGATACGGCGTGGCTGCCTGCAGCTTGTGGCCTGTTGACCAGCGTCCGGACCAGGCGCCCACTCGGGTCGAAGACCTCCAAGACGG
>JAGMDA010000236.1 GCA_023128935.1 Candidatus Eiseniibacteriota bacterium
ACCGTTGGTCTCGTTGGTGATCATCCCGGCGAGCGTTCCTCTCGGCTGGCAGGTGAGTGTGAGGAACTTGATGGCCCGTCCGCTTTGGATGAGTCTCCCGCCTGCGTTGTAGTAACCATAGTAGCTGTACATCAAGCCGTCGGTTTGATCTCCATTCTCGATTCCGACCGTACAGTAGTGCTGGATATGGTCGCTGTTGTTGAAGGTATCGTACTGGAAGAGGATGACGCCGTCACCGGTAGGAGTTGGGTAGTGGATCGGATCGTAGAGGATAGCCTCGAAATTCTGAACGGTGTTGCCTAGACGGTTTTTCACGCGGGCCCATTGAACAATGTAGCGGTGGTTGTCGGCGTCAAACCAATGATAGACCGTGTTGCTTCCGGAGGGATAGAGATCGTCCCACATGGGTGCGATCATGTAGTTGGGTGCACCGGCTGCCGGGATGTTCCAATTGCGGCGATTGGTCAAGTATGTTGAGCCCATGGCCATCCATCCATTCGAGCAGATCGTGGCGCGCGTGAATGTCTCGCCGTAGTAAGTGAATGGGAACGGCAGATCGATCGTCTCTGATTTTTCGTCTGTCATCGCCAGGGAGCTCCCGCTGCCCCCGTGGTTGGGATCGAGCTCGATCCATTCATAGGTGGGTGCTTGAGGGAAGGCGAGATCGGTATCGTCGAAGGCATAGTAGCCATAGGCGTCCGCTCCTGTCGGATCGTCCGCGTTTGGAGTGCCGATAGGCAAGGCCAAGTGGACCGTGTCCGTGAGCCCGCTGGAGAACTGCAGGGCGAGCACCATGGGAGCGATATGGCCGTTATAGCAGTAATTGGAAACAGTCAGGCCGAAGCGGTCTGCCGTGTTTTCCCCCACTGAATCCGCAGGGATTATCCCAAAGGATCCGTATCCATCGTCGACCGTCACCCACGGACTTTCGGAAATCAGGGCTCCGGTAACGCTGCTGGCTCCCGCACCGCCGAGGTTCAGGATCCGCACACTGATCTCCCCAGTCTCTCCCGGATCGATAGTGTCGCCAAAGCCCCATAGAGTAACGCCGTCGCAAGCGAAGTCGGCCGAAACAACTTGGATTTCGAGGAGTGCATGCCAGCTATCAGCCCCCGACTGCAGCTCCAGTCCCAAACGGATCAGGTGGCCATGTGGCGCGGCCGGGTCGATATGAATGTCGAAATCATCCTCGCTCCAGGCCGTTTCGCCACTGGGGATGTCACCGAAGGCTTCGGTGGCGTCGAGAATCGTGGTGTAGGGGTCGCCCGCAGCGGTGAGGGTGCCGGTTACTTCCGTGGCGACTTGAGTGCCGAAGTTCTCGACCAGCACCGGGATCTCAATCGTCTCGCCTGGATTGGGCACGTGGTCGCGGTTCCCGTTGCTGGATCCGAGCGTGTCATCGTCGATCAGATGTGTGTTGTAGGCGACATGTCTTTCGTGCTGCGTCACATTGATGGCTGCCAGATAGGGGTGGTGATCATGCTTGGTCACAGTGAGCTTCATCTCGCCCTCGGAGGGCGTGGTGACTGGCAGCTCGATAGAGCCGTCGGCGCAGGTGTATCCTCCCACGTGCGTGCATCCCTCCATCCAAAGGCAGACATATGCCTCCTCGCAGGGGAGACCATCGGCCGTGACGTGAATCGTCACGGTATTCGTTCCGATGGGGAGTTGTGTGGGGTGATCAACCTCGATGGCCTGCGGAACAGCGGTCCAGAGCTCGCCAGCCGAATCGCCCATCAGGTTGTTCCAATGTGAATAGGTTCGTACAGCCCCCATGTTGGCTTCAGCATAGTTGACATAAAGTTCGTACTTGGCGCGCGTTAGGGCAGCGCCGAAGTGAAACATGTTTTCCCAGAAGATGCCCCGCCAAATGCCATAGACCACACAGTTGTTGTAGCGGGTGTGCGTGCCCGTTGTTGCGGTTCCGATACTGGCAATGCCCCCGGTCGGAGTGTTGGGGGGTACGCCGGCGCGGATCCATGCCTCGCTGCGCGCCAGGCCCTGGTTGAAGGAACCGGTGTCACAGGTAAGATTGACCGCGAAGGGCATCTTCCAGCCGTTTTGCAAGGCCAGGATGTGTCCCGTGCTGAAGCCGCTCATGTTGTAATAGCCGCGGTAGCTGAAGACAGTGTCGCCGCGATTAATGCAGTTGCGGATGCCACTGACCCAGGGCGATGTGAAAACAGTGTCAATATCTGCGTAGCCGTAGGAGCTAAGTCGCGTCTTGAGCCACTGCGCGATTTGAATGCAGGTATATCCGGAATAGGAGGGGTCGCCCACGAGACATGCGCGCGTATACCAATCCGTCTCCGCCATATAGGGAGTGCTTTCATAGCCAACGATCTTGGTGACATAAAGCTGCAGGCCATCGACCGAGTCGACGGAGATGCGGCCGATGTGGGCATCGGGGAGCAGATCGTCTCCATCGAGCTTGACATAGGGGTGGTCGGCCGATCCGCCTCCGTAGAGCCAACAGGGGATCGATATATCGCCATTGGCATCTCCGATAAGTGTGATGTATTCAGGCGGGTTGTCCCAAGTTGCATAGGCGAACCTGAGCCAGTCTTGAATGTCTTCCTTGCTTGCTCCGGTCTCCGTGGTCGTTACCAGGTGGACTTCGTAGCCCTTGCGTGCACGCCATTCAACGAGCGGTTCGAGGGCGGCAAGGATTTCGGGGTCATCCGGACAGATGATGACATAGGTTCCCAGGGAGACGACTTGAGCGTTGCGAGAGCCCGTATGGCTGCAAGAACCCGTATAGTTAACGACCAAGTTGCGGTAGAGCTGATCAAAGGAAGAGGAGAGGACCGGATGAATGCGGGGCGCGCTGTTGCGCACGTCTTGGCCGGAGAATGTGATCTGGATCTGGATGCGCGTGGCGACCTCGAGGGTTTCTCGGGCAGGGTCATAGCGGACCGGGTGGATGGTGATCGGCACCACCCGCAGGCCGCGTGCGATTGCCGGGTCCCCCAGGTGCGCCCACTGCGCTGGATGATCGGCCGCAGGAGCATCGGCAGCATAGGCATTGCGATTGATGACGAAGCCTGATGCCTCATCGGGCTGTACTGGTATGGGCCGGAAACCGGCAACCTCTGTTGTCTCTAGGCTCACAATCTCAAGGTGGGCGGCAACGCAAGCGGGGATCTCAATCAGCCGGGAGAAGGACGGAAGCATCGGTGCACCCACCTGACCGGTGAAACCGCCACCCCCGATCTCCAGGATGGGGAAGCTCCCGGCCTCGATCTGCAGGACGTGAAAGGTCTCGCCCGCGATCTCCAGTGGGAGGGCATGTAGGGAGGGCAGCTCGAACTCGAGCACAAGACCCTCTTCTATCGAACCAAGCGTGTGAATGGAGGGCGTCTCCTGCCGACTTGAAGCCCTGGAGAGAAGTGCAAGTTCCCTGTACTTGGGAGCGGCAGTAACGCGAGGGACAGTTGGGACGCAGGGCGCGAGCTGCTGCCGCAAGGCGCTTGCAAGCAGCGTCGGGATCTTGGATCCGCCCGGGTCAGTGACCATGGAGTCAGCGTGCGGTGAAGTACCAGCGTTCACGGACGACCCGCCGGATGCAAGGGTTGTGGTCGTCAGTATGGCAATGGCAAGGGGCGTCAGGCGCCGATGCATGTGTTCCTCCCGAGCGGAAGTGACCTGGGCCAAAAGGGGGGGAGCAGAAGCCCAGCATGAGCCAAGGCAACCGATTTCATACAATTATACCGGTTTGAACCTGACTTCCGAAAGGGCCGGATTATTGGTGCATGGCATGTCGGCTGCGGTACTCCACAGGAGATGGAGCCCGCCAGCTCGGGCTGCATGCTCAGCGCGACGATTGTCGGCGTTTCGGCGGCTTGCGCTTGGGTGGCGGTGGCTTCGGATGTGATTTGGCCAACCTCAGTGGCGGCTTCGTGACATGTGGATGGTGGCGCTGATGCCAGATACTGCGCGCCAACCGGGGGTGCTGGCCCAGGTAGATACGCCGGGCCCAGACGATCTTGTGAATGCGCGCGTTGCGAGCGGCCCGCAGTTTGTAGGCCCACGAGGCTTTCCAGAGGCGAGCTCGCGGGTTGTACCAACGCCAGTGGAGATAGAGGCTGCGTGCAAAACGAGGGTGGATCCGCAGATGGTGATAGACCCGCCACCAGGCACGATAGAGTGGCGGGTGCGCGGCAAGATAACCCACATAGGCAATCATGACCGGATCGGAACCGGTGTAGGTCGGTTCTACTTCCTCCGCAAAGAGCGCCTCAGCTTCCTCGGGGTGGCCCTCGAGATAGGCCATCGCCTCTCCATGCGTATCAAGAAGGGATTCGTCCTCTCCGGCCAGACGTTCCACTTCCTCGACTCGCTCGGCGAAATCGGGGTCGGCCGCCATAAGGCTGTCGAGGGCAGCCATGTGGGTCTCGGCATCAGCTTCCTCTGCGGCCGCTTCATCCAGCTCCGTCTGCCGCTCCAATAGGACCGGATCTTTCTCGTAGGCCTTGTTCAGAGAAGTCTCCTGCTCGGCGAATTCGGGGTTCGCTTCCAGGGAATCCTCCTCGGCGGGCGAACTGGCAGAATCCGAGTAGCAGGCCGCCGGCAGTAGGGCCACTAGCAAGGCCGCCGGCAGTAGGGCCACTAGCAAGGCCGCTGGCAGTAGGGCCACTAGCAAGGCCGCTGGCCGTAGGACCACCATGATTCCGTGCCTCATTATAATCTCCATCATGATTTTCATCGTCTTTCCCTGCCAGACTGGAGCCACAGGCGCCCCTGGAATGTGAAGCCCCCCCCTTGCGGGGTCACCTCTGGTATCGGCCGGCTCTGAGTGCACGATTACGGTGGAGTCCATTGCGGTGCCACTTTTGCGCATGCATGGTCGAGCAACGAGTGGTAGTTTCTTTACGGGGTGCCGTGGACTGGGAAATGGGCATCCTTCCTGAAGTTGGAGGTCTCATGATTCGACTCAAGATCCCTGCACTGTTGATCTGCCTATTTGCTCTCACCCAAGCAGTGGCCCAAACGTCGGAGGCATCGGTCAATCTGCTGGATGTGATGAGTGCAGAACTCGACCGCTCCATGGAGAATCTGGCCGAGGCATCTGAAGTCCCCATGTATTACCTGCAGTACGCGGTCACGGAGAGGTGCGCCTATGACGTTAGCGTGCAGAATGGGGGATTCCGTGAACCCCATAGATCGCATCGACGCTATCTGGACGTCAATCTGCGGGTCGGGTCCATGGAATTGGACAATACGCATGAGATCCGCGGGGGGAGCTGGCGCGACAACTATGCGCCGCGGAGGATGGTTGACTTCCCATTGGACGCAGATCCCCAGAGTATCCGCGCCGCGCTGTGGAACGAGACCGAGTATCAATACCGCCAGGCGCAGGAACGCTTCACCAAGGTGCTGAACAACCGGCGAGTAAAAGTAGAGGAGCAGGATCTCTCTAATGACTTCTCTCCCGCCCAGCCGCAGCAATTCATGGAGCCGGTTGTGGTGACAGAGATCGATGCGGCCCATTGGCGCGGCATCCTGGAGCGTGTGGGCCGCTACCTTGCAGATGTCCCCTTCGCCCGCACGTCGCGCGCATCCTTCTCGGCCATTGACAAGATCACCTACATGGTCAATAGCGAGGGCTGCAGGCTCCAGCACTTGAATCACTACCTCCGCTTTTCGTTCTCGATCAGCGGCATGGCTCAAGACGGGATGATCCTCGACCGCTTACAGTCCTATGCCGCAGTCGCGGTGGAGAACCTGCCTGACGAAGCGACCGTGCTGCAGGATGCCAGACGACTCGTTGCTGAACTCGAGGCCCTGATCGATGCGCCGATTGTAGAGCCATATATCGGTCCCGCGATCCTGCGTGGTCGGGCGAGCGGCGTCTTCTTCCACGAGATCTTTGGCCATCGGATCGAAAGCCACCGGCAGAAGAGCGAGAACGAGGGCCAGACCTTCACGAAGAAGGTCGGGGAGCAGATTCTACCAGAGTTCATCAGTGTTTATGACGATGCCACCCTAGCGCAGTTCGAGGGTACCGACCTCAGAGGTTACTATAAGTTTGACGATGAGGGTACGCTGGCCGAGCGAGTCACCGTGGTAGAAAAAGGCATCCTGAAGAGCTTTCTGACAACACGCTCCCCGATCGAGAACTTCCCGCGCAGCAACGGCCACGCCCGGCGGCAAGCGGGTTATAGTGTGGTTGCGCGCCAGGGGAATCTGATCGTGCAGTCCGAGAAGAGCGTGCCTTATGAGGAACTGCGTGCGCTGCTGATTGCGGAATGCAAGCAACAGGGCAAGCCGTACGGACTGATCTTCGATGACATCTCCGGTGGGTTCACGATGACCGGCCGCCGGGGCCCGCAGGCCTTCAAGGTCAAACCACTCCTCGTCTACCGTGTCCATGCCGACGGCAGGCCCGACGAGGTCGTGCGCGGGGTGGATATCGTCGGCACTCCGCTCACGAGCTTTAGCAAGATTCTGATGGCGGCGCGGGATGATGCTGTCTTCAACGGAACCTGTGGGGCGGAGTCGGGCGGCGTACCGGTCTCAGCGATATCACCGAGCCTTCTCGTAGCTGAGATCGAGGTGGAGAAGCGTCGGAAGGGTCAGGATAGACCACCTATCTTGCCTCCTCCCGGACACAGTGGTGAGCAGGAAAGGCGGATGCCATGATGAAGACAAGTATGCGAATCCTCTGGCTGCAGATCGCCTTTCTGACCCTTGCGCCTATTGCGATAGGTCACGATTCGGGCGATCCCGTTTTTGAGGCCATGGAACTCGAGCTCGACCGCTCCATGGACCAGCTCGTTCTGGGGGGCATGTCGCAACCCTATTTCCTCGGCTATCGGATCCAGGATAGTCAGATGGTAATGGTGGAGGCGAGATATGGCGCCCTTGTGCAGGCCGAGAGCAACAGGAATCGATATCTCTACATCGACCTCAAAGTGGGCGCTCCGAACTTTGACAACAGCGGATTCATCGGCAATTGGAGTGATGTGTATAACATGCGCGAAGAGCTTCCCGTGGAAGATGATATCAGGAGTTTGCGCCATCACATCTGGCTTCACACCGATCATGCTTACAAGACCGCGCTGGAGAACATGGCGCGCAAGCAGGCGTATCTACAAACCCATCCGGCGAAGGAGGAAATTCCAGATTTCGCGGCGGCTAACGGATTCGTCCATATGGATGAACCGGTTGGCTTGGATGTGGATCTGGGGCTCTGTGAGTCGAGAGTCCGTGCCGCGGCCCAAGCCCTGCGGGAGTTCCCGGGCTTGCAGGATTGGAACGTTCGCTACACGCACGGGGCGGCCAATAACCGCTACCTGAATTCGGAAGGGATCTGCTATCTGAAGGGGATTCAGTTCCAATACCTCTTGGTTGCTGCCACCGCGCAAGCACCGGATGGTCAGCGCCTAAGCCATTTTCTGCAGTACGCGCTGAGCAGCGATGACGAATTGCCAGCGCAGGAGGTCCTGATTGAAGATATCCGCACCATGGCCGGCGAGCTGCAGGCCATGATTGCCGCGCCAACGCTGGATGAGTATGCGGGACCTGTACTGTTCGACGGTTTCGCTGCGGCGCAGCTGCTCTCCCAGCTATTCGTCAACCAGCTTTCCCCAGCGAGAGAGCCATTGGTCGCGGAGGATTGGATGAAGCAGTACCTGCCCGATCCCAAGCTCACCGGGAGACTCAATCGCCGGGTCTTGGCGGACTTCGTGGTGATTACAGACGAACCGAGCCTGAAGAAATGGGAGGGACGCTCTTGCGCCGGACATCAGAAGGTGGATGACGAGGGTGTGAGATGCCAGGACATCACGCTCGTCAAGGGAGGGCGGCTTCTTGCGCTCCCGATGACGCGCCGCCCGAGCAAGAAACTGAAGGAATCGAACGGACATGCGCGGATGCTACCCAATCAGATGATCGTGCCTGGGATCACCAACCTGGTGCTTCGAGGTGAGCAGACGAAGAAGGACCTGCGCAATGAACTCAGGCGGCTGTGCAAGGAGTTTGGCAATGAATATGGCCTGCTGATCACACGACTGGAGGATCCGGAGGTCACACAGCGCTATCGGCGGATAGAGCCGGGGCGTGAGGAGCAGGACCTGCTGACGGCCCCGGTGGTCATGTACCGGATCTACGCGGAGGACGGGCGCATGGAACCTGTGCGAGGTCTGGGGTTCGATGAGGCATCGGTCCGCGCGCTGCGGGATGTGGCTGCGGTGGGCCAGGATGCGAAGGGCACCAACCTCAGGCAACCAAGCGGATTCCGGGGTCTCTCCTATCCGGCAACGATCATCACTCCCTCGATCCTAATCGAGGAGATGGAGTTCACTGACGCCATCGTGCGCGAACCGCTTCCGCTGAGCGGTATTCCGATCATCGAGCAGTAGGGGACCTGCAAGTCTGGCGCCTGGACCACGCGCCTGGCGTCTGGACAGCAAGCCTAGCGCCCGGATCGCGAGCCTAGCGTCTGGACAGCAAGCCTGGAATCCAGACAGCAAACCTGGCATCTGGATGGCAAGCTCGGTCTGGAGCTGGTCCTC
>JAGMDA010000237.1 GCA_023128935.1 Candidatus Eiseniibacteriota bacterium
GGAGACAGCTGAACCAGAGGTCGAGGAGACAGCTGAGCTAGAGGTCCAGGAGACAGCTGAACCAGAGGTCGAGGAGACAGCTGAACCAGAGGCCGAGGAGACAGCTGAGCTAGAGGTCCAGGAGGCCATCGTTTCCCTCGAGCAGCATCAACGGCTGCTGGCTGAGTTCGACAATTACCGCAAGCGGATGGAGCGAGATCGCGAGAGGCATACCCTGTGGGCCCGTGCGGAGCTTCTCAAGGCCCTGCTGCCCTGCCTGGACGACTTCGAGCGGGCATGGGCCTCCCATAAAGAAAATCAAAAGGACGTCGCCAGCAAGGGGATACTCATCATCATGAACCGTCTTGCCGAAACACTTAAACAGGAGGGGCTCAATGAAGTGGAAGCTTCTCCCGGAGAGGTGTTTGATCCGGAAATCCACCAGGCGGTTCTTACGGTTCCTTCGACTGAGATCCGCGCAGGCTGCGTGACTCAGATCCTGGAGAAGGGCTACTGTTTGGGAGACCTATTGCTGCGTCCCGCGAAAGTGGGCGTAGCGCGGGTCCAAGATACGGAAGCCACGCCCCAGGAGGAGTGAGGTAGTCGGGCACTGCGACTCTCAGCCGGACACCCGGACCGCCCCGCAAGGAGAGGGAGCATCTCCAGATGCGCGTGCGACTCCTGGTGATCAGCGCAGACACTGTCGTTAGAGAATCAACGAAAAGGCAAGCCCGGGGATTCCCGGTCCTATTCGATGCGGTTCCTTCACGCCAACACGCTGAACGCCTTTTCTCAGACCGGTCTGCGCCACCACCCCAGGCCATCCTGATTGACCCGCAGGGAAACGATCCCAGCGAAACTGTCCGATGGGCGCGCCAGATATTTCCACGTGTGCGCGCGATCTTCCTCATGCCCGCGAATCGTTCTGGTGAGAAGACCGTTCTTACGACGGCTTTTGACCCAGAAGGATGGGGAGCGGACGTGGACATGGTAATGGCAGGCGCCTGCGACCAGACTGGTTTCGGCGAGGTCTTGCGCCGGCTAGTCGAAGGAGCTGCGTCGGCTGGGGAGCGCAATGGGCTCAGCGGACTTGACGAGCTGGTCGGGCGATCCATGCGATTCCGCGAAGCTCTCGATCTAGCAGTCAAGGCGGCATCCAATCCGCACGTTCCAGTTCTGCTCGTGGGTGAGCGGGGGACCGGGAAGCGTCTCTTTGCCAGAGCGATTCATGCCGAAAGCGAAGGAGCGGCGGGGCCACTGATCCGGTTTGATTGCCGGGCGAGGACAGCGCGCGGACTGGAAACGGTTCTGCTCGGCAAGGTCGTTCCCCAGGGGGGTGGCTCGGATGCCGAGATCATCTCTGGAAGTCCAGGCACCGCGGGGGGCACGCTTTTCCTGGATGAAATAGCTGGCCTCAATCTGGGCCACCAGGCCAAGGTGTTGGCCTACCTGGATGAAGTGCTTGGACATGCGCATAGGACCCCGAGCCCATCCGGCAGATTGCCGCGATTGATCGCAGCGACTTCCAGGAATCTCGAGGGAGACGCGCGAACAGGCAACTTCAATCGCGATCTGCTGGCCAAACTGCGCGATTTCAAGATCGATCTGCCCCCACTGCGAGAGCGCCCGAGTGACATCCTTCTGCTGGCCGAGCTATTCATGAAGCAAAGGACTGCCCAGACCAAAATGCCGGTCCCAACGCTTATACGCGAGGTTCAGGAGCAGCTGCTCGCGCATCCCTGGCCGGGCAACATCCGAGAGCTCTTCGGTGTGCTTGAGGCGGCCCTGGAGGCAGCCGGGGGGGCGAGGAGGGTTGAGTCCCAGCACCTGCCGAACTGGATCCCGCAATCAGTCCGGCCGGCAGTTGCCCACAGCGCGGGAGTAAAAGAAGCCAGCCCCGCACCAAGTGCCGTGAAGTCGACAGGCGCGAGTGCCCGTGTTGTGTCTTCGAGCGAAGGCGTCATCGTGGAACTCCCGGACCAGGGCATAGATTTTGAGGAAATCGAGAGGGCCGTGCTTTCCGCAGCCCTTCGCAAGACCGGTAACAATGTCGTGCGCGCGGCCAACTTGCTCCGCTTGGGCAGGGGTAGCCTGAGATACCGCTTGGAGAAGTACGGCCTGGTCGAGACCCGCCGCCGACGCTCGGCGAAGCGCAGATCCGTGGGTCCCGAGGCCAGGGATTGCAAGGACATCCTGAAGCAAGCTTCTTAGTCTCAGAAACCAGAGACCCTCTGGCCTGGGCTTCTCACCAGCCCTCTGCTCAGGGCCCGTGCGGGCCCTAAGGCCTTGTATCTGAACGCCCATACCTTCGTCTTGCCCGGCCTGGTCCCTCTTCCGCTTGTCTGCGTCCAGAATAAGCTGTATGGAATGCATAGGGATCATGAGCGCAACAAGATGCGGAGGTGGCCGCGGGATGCGGTGACGGCAACGAGCTGCGGAGGTGGCCGCGGGATGCGGTGATGACAACAAAATGCGGAGATAGCCGCGGGATGCGGACCAGGTGGCGGGTGCCGTTGACTTGCCTGGCCTTTCTGCTGCCCATGTTTCTGGGGATTATTGGCTCCCCGGACGCAGCGGACGGCACCAGCGTTCCTCTCGATCGGGAGCCGACGATTAGGATCGGGCTGATCGTTGATACCGGCCAGATCATCATCTCCTGCGACGGCAAACTTCGCGTCTGGCGCCGGGGTTCAGGCCTGCGGGCGAGCGTCCTGGGCCCAGGCGTGAAGCTGCGGCTGCTACCGACCATGGTAGCCCACACAGTATGGGAGGCATCATCCAACACGGGGATGCTTCTTGATTGGGGCCTCGCTCTTTCGGAGGTGCGCCAGGGGATGCTGGGAGTTTTCGTCGAGGAACTCATCTTCGAACCCATCTCTCCAGGCAAGCCGATTCGCGTGGATGGCAAGCCCTATCGCGGCGAGATACTAGTCAGGGTTTCCCGACCCGACGCCCTCACAGTGATCAATGCCCTGCACATCGAGGACTACCTCCGGGGGGTCGTTCCTCCAGAGATGGGAAGCTCGCCGGATCTGCCGGCGGCGGTGCTCAGGGCCCAAGCAATTGCATCCCGCAGCTATGCACTCTTCTATCTGGGGCGTCATGCCAAGAAGGGGTTTGATCTCCAGGCGGGAGTGAATGACCAGGTCTACGGTGGTATCAGTGTGGAAACCGAGCCCGGCACGCGGGCGGTTATATCAACCAGTGGGTTTGTGGCCGTCCACAAGGGCCGCGCGATTCGGGC
Source organism: Candidatus Eiseniibacteriota bacterium (assembly GCA_023128935.1). Lineage (GTDB taxonomy): Bacteria > Eisenbacteria > RBG-16-71-46 > CAIMUX01 > WJJG01 > DAOVQB01. The sequence goes on from JAGMDA010000237.1 coordinate 3,224, forward strand.
GAACTACAGCTCGACATGCGGGGGCACGACCGAAGCGTCCGGTCGCGTGTGGCCCGGCGAGGTGTTTCCCTACCTCCGTCCCGTACGGGATCGCGGAAGCGGCGGCAAGGACTTCTGTGAATGGAGCCCCAACTACCGTTGGACGGAGACCTGGAACTGCACGGAGCTTGAGAAAACCATCCTGAAACGCCTTCCCGAAGAAGTACCGCAGGCGGTCCTGCGTGCGCCCAGTAAGATCAAGGGCATGAAGGTCACGAAGCGATCTCCGTCGGGGCGGGCTGAGGTCCTGGAAGTCAAGACCAACACCGGAACCTTCCGGGTGAAGGGAGACCGGATCCGCTGGGTGCTGCGCAGGCCGGACGGCCGGCCGTTGCGCAGCACGCTTTTCAAGAGGCTGAAGAAGCATCACAAAAGCGGCTGCACCGTGACGCTGGAGGGGGCGGGCTATGGCCACGGCGTCGGCATGTGTCAAACAGGGGCCATTGCGATGGCCCGCCATGGGCGCACAGCCCCCCAGATTCTCCGCCACTACTACCGGGGCATCACGCTCGAGAAATGGTGGTAGGGCGGGAGTATTGCGACTACGTCGTTCCTGCCGTCGGGCAATCAGCGTATTGGCGAGCGTGGCAGTGTGCTACGGCGGAATCGGATTGACAGTACCCTAATGATACCGTAGCCTTTATGGCTGTCATTCGAGAGTTAGGGGTCGTAGTTCAGTTTGGTTAG
>JAGMDA010000238.1 GCA_023128935.1 Candidatus Eiseniibacteriota bacterium
ACCCGATCCAGAGTTCTAGTAACGACATCGTCGGCCCCGCAGGACGAGAAATGGAGCCCTTCGGTCAGGAGATCGAGGGGCTTTCTGTAAGTGGCTCTTCCGGCTTTTGTGTGGGTGAAATCACTGCCTGGGCAGTCTAGCCGGATCTGCTAGCCTCTTGTGCCTCCCGAAAACCGTATCGCCCGCGACTGGCTATGCGAGACGATTCCTGGTTTCTGTAAAGCCATGCGTGACATATATGAAGAATCGTATCAGCATGGACGCGGTCATCGAAAGCCTGGTGGCTCAACTACCAGGTGACCCTTGGAAAGGCCAGGCAGCGAAGAAGTAGGTCGTCCCCATTAGCCACGACCCACGCGAACACGTACTGTTCGCAGGGTGCGATTTCCGGATCAGTCACATCCCGCGAGAATACATCGATGGAATCGCACGTGGGGCGCGCCAATACATAGCCGGTTGGCGCGCCGGTCGTGTTGGTCTTCATGGGAAAGCGCATTCGATAGAGCAAGACCTCCATGAAGGAGCCAAAAGTTCCGTCATCGAAGTAGAGCCAATTGCGGCCATCGCGAACTGATTCGGAGATCACCCGGGTCACGAGGATCATGGCGTCGCCCACAATGCCGCGGCCCGGTTCGGCGACCATCTTCACATCGTTTCCGAAGAGACGCTCGTATCGGTTCTCTGCACCGCAATCTCCATCAGTGGATTTCATCGCCCAAGCGCATCAGTTGCAACCCGGTAGGTCTACGGCAGGATTGGGACGCATCGTTAGGTTCTTGGCGGGGAGCGATTGACTCTTACACGGCAAGCGCGCATGCTTTTTCTGCGCGCTCATCGTCCAGGTGATTCTGTCCATATCTTACTAGGGAGGCGCCTCTATGACCTGCATGCGAATCGCACTCAGCCTTCTTGCGGTCGCATTGATTTGCTCGGTTGGTGTTGCCGAGGAGATCGAATACGTGAACTCCTGTCTTTGGAGTGGCGGCCGTGATGTCGACGCAGAGGGTGACCACGCCTTCTGCGCCTTTTCCAACGGACTCGTCGTCCTTGATGTGAGCAGCCCCGCCGAGCCAAGCCTGGTGGGGCGCGTCTACGCAAAGGGCAAGGGACGCGCCATCGATGTTTCGGATGGCTACGCCTATATTGCCGACGGCTTCTCCGGACTCCAGATCATCGATGTTACCACGCCCAGTACACCGATCTGGGTCGCCGCCTACGATACGCCTCATGAAGCCTGCGACGTGGCGGTCGCCGGATCCTTTGCCTACGTGGCCGATGGTTCCCGCGGTTTCCAGAGCATTGATATCACGTTGCCCGACGCACCGCTGCTCATCGGGGGATGGTGCGAGGGGGGCATGGCCCGAGAGCTGCACGTCGCTGGCGACTATCTCTATCTCGCCGACGCGCTCTTCGGTCTGCGCATTCTCGCCATCGCCGACCCGAACGCTCCCATTCTGCTCAGCGAACTCACGCTACCAAACTATCCGCAGGATATCGCTGTATCAGGCGGATATGCCTTTATCGCCGCCTGGGAAGCGGGGCTGAAGGCATTGCCACCCGGGTAGCCGTGGCGAATGGCTACGCCTATGTGGCCGGTGGGGGGGGCGGACTTCAGATCGTGGACGTCTCAGATCCCGTGATGCCGAGCCTGTGCGGCAACTATGATCCGACCAATGGGATCAATGATGTGGTCGTGGCCGGGGACTACGCCTTTGCATCGAACAGCAGCGATGGGCTGCGGATCCTCGATGTTTCCGATCCAATGAATCCGTGTCTCGAGGTGACCGTCGATACGCCGGGCTATGCTAAGGGGCTCTATATGGCCGACGATCGCATCTACATCGCCGATTCAGACTTCGGCGGTTTGCAGATCGTTGATGTATCCAATCCGCTCATGCCCGAAATTGTGGACAGTTACTTGACGCCGGGGCAGGCTGCGGGGGTTTTCGTCGAGGGCAGCCATACGTATGTCGCTGACTGCAATTCCGTGATGATCTTCACGCGCCCCTTCTCTGGCGTCACTGATGGGCCAAGGACATCCATTAGGGCGCGCGCCTATCCCACGCCGGCGCGAGGCGTCATCTGTATCCAGGGCGTACTTCCCGCGCAAATGCATCTTCGCGTGGGAATCTTCAATACCTTGGGCCGGCGTATCGCGACCTTGGCGAATCGGTCGCATGCCGCGGGGGATTGGGTCATTCACTGGAACGCGTCCACGGTACCATCCGGGATCTACCATTGCCGGATCACTGCCGGAGATGAGGTGTTCACGCGGCGCGTGACGGTGGTGCGCTGACGCTCCGAAACCGACTGCTCCAGTGGGTGGCTAGACCCCCGCTGTACGGGTGATCAAACCTTGCGCCGCCCCGCACGGACAAACCGCACGATCTCGTCGCGAGATAGTCCGAGATCCAAGCCCGGAACATCAAGTGGCGAGTCGTTACTTTCTTCAGGGCGGAGTACAAAGACCTCGCCATCCTTTCGGCGGATCCGCACTGCACCTTCACGGAGTGCCCGTTCCAGCAAAGCAGCAAGTTTTTGCCGAGCCTCTGAATACGTGAAGACTTTCACTTGCTCACCTCAATCACACGACAGCCCGCCGCCCTTGCCGCTCGCAGCAATCCCTTGTCCAGTGCCAATAGAGCGCATCGTTGCCGTAGAGCAGCGCCGATGACATAGGCGTCGTAGGCGTAGATCCCATGTGTATCTGCGATCTCCAGCGCTGCCTCCAGATCGATTTCGACCATGCGGAGTGGAATCTGATGGTAGCTATCCACAGCCTGCAAGGCTTGGTCCAGAGAGATGCGCTTTCGCTTAAGCATTGCACCCAAAGCGTTGCCGACCTCCCAATGCACAGATTTCGGGGCAACGAGTTCGGCTCCGCGAGTCTGCTTCACGAGAGCAGCGCGCTCTGGTTCACTGGTCAGTACAGCAATGATGACCGAGGTATCGACTACGAGTTCCATGGCCCCTCCAACATAGGTACAATTGTACGAGTGGGCGGGTTCCCTGTCTAGAGCAATAGGCTGCCTAGTGGAGCATGGTCGTAACTTCTTCTAGACCAAGGTGTTTCGTGGCCTCCAGGGGTCTAACGTTTGGACAACCTATAAGCTGCTGGAGCGGAGCGGAGGCAGATTGGCAGGTTCATCCATCAGCTAGCTGTCCGTCTGGTGCTCTCCCCGCCCCAAGCCCGCATGGTATAATGCCTTCCGAGAAGGTGGGACGCAACCTGAGCGGAAGCGCAGGAGGTTCTCATGAGACGACGGATCGTGGTGATGTTGGGTGTGGCGCTGGCCCTTGGGGTGACGGTGAGCCAGGGGGAATGGAAGATGCGGGT